>CAMJAZ010000038.1 GCA_946403735.1 uncultured Selenomonadales bacterium | reverse complement strand
GAGAATTTAAAAATTCCATATTTGGAATTTTGCACTTTGCGCTTTCAAACGGACAAAGTTTTTGTGTTTGAGCCTTCAAAATCAGTTCAAAACGATTTCGGAGGCTTTTTTCATTGCTCAAAGGCAACTGTTAAGCAAATGACGCATGTATTTGCTTTTGGAGTCTCTACTTTTGCGTTGGCTAATCGGAATCAGGGTTTTATCATTCAAAATGAAGTCTTCGCCCTCCATGTACTTGATAAAATCCATGTTGACAATAATTCTGTGGTAACATTCGATAAATCGCCCGTCGGTTTGCAGTTCAGACCAAATTTTTTCGTATGAAACGCTCGGATAAAGTTTTTCTTCGGCTAAATGTATGCAAATGCGATGTTGCCAGTCAATATCGATGAATTTTATGCTTTTATACGGGATTGACGTTTCCAAGCCGCCATTTTTTATCGTAACTGTAAGATTTTTCTGATTCGCAAGCAGTTTTCGGAAGATAAACGAAAAAGTTTCGTTAAATTGCTCAGCGTTGTCTGCAAATGGCTTTAGGAAGTATCCAACCGCAAAAACTTTGTAGCCTTCGAGGATAAAATCTTCGCTTGAAGTCAAAAAAATGATTGCGGCGTCCTTATCGCGCTTGCGAATGACTTGAGCGACTTGAATTCCGTTTAAAGGCTTCATAAAAATATCGAGAATGAATAAATCGAATTTTTTCGGCTCGAAAGAGTTCAAAAGGTCTTGAGGATTCAAAAAGGTATCAAGTTGGATAGAGTCGGCGACTTCAGAAAAGTTTTGAGCCAAATAATTCTTTAGAAAGGCTTCGGATTGATGTAAGTCGGTAAATTGGTCGTCGACGAGAGCAATTTTCATATTGAACGCCCCTTAATCGTGATTTCGTCCATTAAAGCATAGAAAATCGCAAAGTGTAAGGTCAGAGGCAAAAAGTGCAGAGATTTCTCGAAAAGTGATAGGCTGTCATGCAACAGACGCTTTATCAACTTAAAAAAAGTTTCATTGTCGGCGTAGAGACTGCCCAAAATCTTCATCAGCAAAAATTTTGACTGAATCAGCTGCCGAATCCTTTTTTTCAGCTTCTGCATTTGAATTTTTCTCTTCGTCCGACTTAAAATTCTTTTCCACTTCTGAAACTCAACTTTCAATGAAATTTTTCCTAAAACGGTAACGGATTATATGCTCTTTTAAGTTTGCGTCAATCAGTCAGGCAAAAAGTGCAGAGATTTGGCGAAAAGTGCATGATAAAAAAGAGTCGCGGCAAGGTATAATGTGGAAAAAGCCTTTGGAAGTGATACAAATGGATTTAAGAGGCTGGCAGATATTAAAGCAGGGCAGAAAGTCGGATTTCATGATAATAACGGCAATCACGGCGATATTTTTGCTGGTGATAGCGATGAATATGCGCTTGATATTCCAAATGACATCGAATCAAGCGGAAGAGATAGGACAATCGCAGTTGGAAACGATACGCTCGGACTTTCAAGGGAGTTTGCAGACTGCGGAAGGTACGACAATGAAATTGGCAATGGAAACAGAGCAATTATTGAGAGCGAACACGTCATTTGAAGAAGTGGAGAACTTTTTTTATAAAAGCAAGCGTGAGCAACTGCGTTTAACGGACGGAGTATGCTTTAATGTGTACATGGCGAACGAAAACTGGACGATAATTCCGGATTTTGACAGACCGAAGGAATATCACGCAACGGAGCGGCTCTGGTACAAGGGCGCGGCGGAAAATCCCGGCGAAATTTACATAACGGAGCCATATATCGACGCGATGACGGGCAAAATGTGTTATACGATGTCAAAAGTGCTGTCGGACAATAAAACGGTGGTGGCGATAGACTTTAACCTTTCGGAAATACAGCAGTTGATACAAAAAATGGGCACGACGAAAGGTCGCAAGGCGTTAATCGTGACGAAAAGCGGAATGATAATCGGCTATACGAATATGAGTTTGGTCGGCGAAAAAATTTCGGAGAAATTGCCCGACTACGAGTTAATATTGAATCGGATATTGGAAACCAACAGCGATGAAAGTTTTGTAGCGCAAATCGAAGGCGATGAACATACGATATTCAGTTCAGCGACCGGAAACGGCTGGTATATGATATTGAGCGTGGATAATTGGGAATTTTATAAAGAAAGTTATCTGCAAATGATATTTACGGCGATTTTAAGTTTGCTGATGATGCTGGCGATAATTTTTTTCTATCTGAACGCGATGAGGAACGGATTGAGAGCAGAAAAGGCGTTGCGAGTGAAGGAAGAATTTTTATCGCGCCTTTCGCACGACTTAAAAGTTCCGTTACGAAATATTTTAGACTTATCAAGCACGAAAACGGTAGAAAGTGACGCCGACCCGGCAGAATGTGCCGCACAAGTACGAGAATCGGCGTTGAAGTTGTCGGACATGCTTGAAAATCTGTTTTCGTTCTCAAATATTGTTACGAAAGATAAAAACACGGTTGAAGATAAAAATTTTCAAGATATGGAGCTGTCGAAGGTCAGTCGGTACGCACGGCTAGGAATAATAGCGGTTTTGATAGTTGCAATGATGTTTGCGTTCGGAATATGTTTGACGGCGATAACAAATTGGGGCGATACGAAGCTGAATCGCGAGGCGGACAATTACGAGCACCAACTTTCAAACTGGTTAAGCAATCAGCGGTCGATTTTAAGTATGTTCGTGGATCTTTTGGCAGAACACCCCGAATTGATGAACGATTATCCAAGCGCGGTAAAATTTTTGGACGATTTGGCGAAACATCACCCTGAAATATCGGTTTGTTATCTTGCGAATCCGTACAAAGAGCATAACGTCATCATGAACAACGGTTGGCAACCGCCGGAGAATTTTAAACCCGAAACGCGCCCGTGGTATGTCGAAACGGAAAATTCTGTGGCAGGCTTCAGCGTCTCGGCACCATATATTGACGCGCAGACGGGATTTTACTGTATAACGATGTCGCAAATAGTTTTTAGCGATAAGAATGAATTTATCGGGATTTTCGCGATAGATTTTTACATAGACAGCTTAATTCACGTTTTGGGAGCGAGTTACAGCAAAAACGGCTATGCCTTTCTGGTAGACCGCAACGGAACGATAATAAATCACCCGAACGCGGATTATCAGCTGTCGCGGAGCCGCATGACAGATATTTTCGGCACGGAATACGCGAGAGTTTACGAAAATAATGACATAGAGACTTTTCGCGATTACACGGGCAATTATGTAGCGTGCTTGACGAAAAAAAATGCCGTATCGGGCTTTACGGTCGTCGTAGTAAATGATTGGTGGGATATTTACGGAAATGTAGTGCTGTTGGGAGTTTTATTCGTGGTATTGCTCGGAATATGCGTTTTAATCGTTCACGCGCTGATAAATCGGCTTATACGTTGGCAAGAAAAGGTAAATTTGCAACTCAAGTTGGCGTCGGAAACGGCAATGGCGGCAAGCAAGGCTAAATCGCAATTTTTGGCGCAAATGTCGCACGAAATTCGCACGCCGATAAATGCGGTGCTGGGAATGAACGAAATGATCCTGCGCGAGAGCAAAACGGAAGAAATATTGAATTATGCAGGGAATATACAAAGCGCGGGACGTACGTTGCTGACGTTAATCAATTCGATACTGGATTTTTCAAAAATCGAAGACGGGAAAATGGAAATCGTGCCGGTGCGCTATGAAATTCGGAGCTTGATAAATGATTTAGTAAATATGACGGTCGAGCGAGCCAATAAAAAGGGTTTGGAGTTCAAAACGGAGATAGATTCGAGCTTGCCAAAGAGTTTATACGGCGATGATGTTCGATTGCGGCAAATAATCACGAATATTTTAACGAACGCGGTAAAATACACGCCCGAAGGCTCGGTTACGCTCACGATGACGGCACGCGAGCTTGATTTGGATACCTGCGAACTACAAATCAAAGTCAGAGACACGGGAATAGGCATACGTGCAGAGGATATGGATAAATTATTCCAATCATTTCAGAGATTGGACGACGAAAAGACGCGCAACATAGAGGGAACGGGTTTAGGCATAGCGATAGTACAAAAATTACTGGGCATGATGAAAAGTAAGCTGGAAGTTGTGAGCGAATACGGACACGGCTCGGAATTTTCTTTCAAATTGGTTCAAAAGATAATCGACAGGACACCGATAGGGGATTATGTCGCGCAAGAAGCAATATTGAGCGATAACAGCGTTCAAAAGAGATATTTAACGGCGGAAGGAGCGAAAATTTTAGCGATCGACGATAACGACATGAATTTGAAGGTAATAAGCGGTTTACTCAAGCGTAATAAAATTTATCCGGACTTGGCGGAGAGCGGAGAGCTGGGAATCGAGCTGGCGAAGAAAAATTTTTATCACATAATCTTTTTGGATAACATGATGCCGGGCTTGAGCGGCGTTGAAACGTTAAAAATCATGAAGCGGGACAAAATATTGAGTGAGAAAACGTCGGTAATCATGTTGACGGCGAGTGCAATGGCAGGAATGCGGGAAATATATCTGCGCGAAGGATTTGACGACTATTTGAGCAAGCCTATAGACGTTTCTGAGCTTGAATCGGTATTGGAAAGACATTTGCCGCCGGAAATGGTTTCATTTGAGGTAGAAGGGCAAGAAAAACCTGCCGAACCAGCCGAAATTCCCGAATTGGAGGAAGAAGTCGGCGAAGATGAATTCAGCAAGCGCGAAAAAAAGAAATTTGCAGAGATATGCCCCGACATTAACCTTGAAACGGGCTTGAAATACTGCATGGACAGCAAAAGCTTTTTGAATCAGATACTGACGACTTTCACGGACGACAAACGCGCCGAAAAAATCCAAGAGGCGTATGATTCGGCTGATTGGAAGAATTATGAGATACTTGTGCACGCATTGAAGTCGACCTCGCTGTCAATAGGAGCGGAAATTTTAAGCGAACAGGCAAAAGCATTGGAACTCGCCGCTAAGGACAATAAATTTGACAAAATACGTGCAGAACACGGCGATTTAATTGCGGTTTATCAAAAAGTCTGCGCAGAAATAAAAAAATGGTTGGAGGCGAGCGCATGAACAAGATTTTTTTACTGCTTTTAGTGCTGATTTTTTTCGTTGCGGGTTGCGGCGGTGAAGGTGACGACAAAAAAAATAGTAGCGGCACTAAATACATAATTGGGCTTGATGACGAATACGCGCCAATGGGTTTCCGTAACGAAAAGGGTGAAATCGTCGGCTTTGACATTGACCTTGCTAAAGAGGTTGCCAAACGAATGGGAATCGAGTTTGAATTCAAACCAATCGACTGGAACAATAAACGCAAGGAAATAATTTCCGGAAACGTCGATATTCTGTGGAACGGCACGGATATAACCGACGAGCGCAAAGAGTACATGATTTTTACAAAGCCGTATATGGAAAATCGCCAAATTCTTATAGTTCCTAAGGGCAATCCGCAAAATATTCATTCGGTCGGTAATCTTGAGGGAAAAATTGTCGGGACGCAAGCCGGTTCTTCGTCCAGAGATTATGTTGACGCCAATCCAAAGCTCAAAAACAGTTTCAAAGAGTTTAAAACTTATTTGAACTTCAAAGAAGCCTTCGCAGATTTGCATAGCGGCAACGTCGAAGTCCTAATTTGTGACGAATTGGCAGGACGTTATGAAATCAGCAATGTTCCGCAAAGATTTACAGTGGTTGAGGTGACGATAGGTCCGATTTGTGAAATTGGTATTGGCTTTCGCAAAGAGGAGGTCGAATTGCGCGATGAAGTTCAAAAAGTTTTTGATGAGATGATTAAAGACGGCACGGCGAAAAATATTTCCGAGCAATGGTTTCAAGCAAATTTGATTAAATATCGCAGGTAAAGTCTGCGCGGAAAAAATGTCTGAAGGTGAACGCATGAGCAAGATTTTAATAGTAGACGATGATGAAATGATGATAATGATGGCGCGGCACATATTGGCGACGAAATATGAGGTCGTGACGGCTCCGACGGGCGCGGAGGCGATAAAAATCTTCGAGCAAGAACGCCCCGATATGGTTTTATCGGATTTAATGATGCCGGAGCTGGACGGCTACGAATTACACAGGATATTACAGGAAAAAAGCGGCGAAACGGTTCCGATAATGTTCATGTCGGCAAATGAAGGAGATGAGAGCGAAATAAAAGGCTTTGAACAAGGAGCGGCGGATTATATTCATAAACCGCTGAAACCGGATGTTCTTTTGCGGCGAGTCGGGAACATAATCGAGAATTTAGAGAAAATACGCAAGCTGGAAGTAAAATCGTCGACTGATTCGCTAACAAAATTGCTGAATAAATCGGCGGCACAACGAGAAATTGGCGAAATGGTAAAAAAGTCATCGGGCGCATTTCTGATGATAGATTTGGACAGTTTCAAGCTGGTGAATGACATATACGGGCACAACATGGGCGATAAAATCTTGATAAGGTTCGCGGAGTTGATAAAAAGCGTAATTCGGGAGAATGATTTGGCAGGACGTATGGGCGGCGATGAATTTGTAGCGTTTTTGCAGAATGTGGAAGATGAAAAGATTTTGCAAGTCAAAAGCGACTACCTGAACGAAAAAATTTTAATTGTGGCAAGGAAATTACTCGGCGAGGAAATGCAAATTCCGTTGGGCACGAGCATAGGCGCAGTTTTCGTTCCAAGTGAGGGAAGAGACTTCACGACGCTATATAAAAAAGCGGACAAAGCTCTGTATGAAGTGAAAAAGCACGGCAAACACAGCTTGGCAGTCTTCGGAGAGAAAAATCAAGCAGAAAATAATTCGATAGGTGAGTTGTCGCAAGTGCGCATGATACTTGGTGAGCGAAATATAGAATCGGGCGCGTATTTCGTCGATTTCGAGGCGTTCAAACATATTTATCGAATGCTGGTTCGCACGGACAATTCTCAAAAGGGCTTAACGCTGGTGCAGTTCACGTTGAATGATGATTTTGCGAAAGAATTCAAGGAAATTTTGATTAAGTCGTTGAGGAAAAGCGATTGTGTTACGCAGAGCGGGAATAAATTCCTGATAGTGTTGCAAGGTGCGACCGAAGCTGATAGCCAAATCGTCAAGGCACGAATATTTTCGAGGGCAAAAGGTATGGAGGATAAAATTTTCTTTGAGTGTGAGAAAATCAAGTAAGGTGAGACGTTCTGACTAAAATTTTGGAGGAGAAATTATGCGTAAGAAAAAAATATTGGTAATCGACGATGACGAAATGAATTTGCAAATCGCGAAGATGGTTTTGGAGAAAAAATTGGCGTGCGAAGTAATTTGTGCGTCGAGCGACATTGACGGATTGGAGATTCTGCGCAGTCAACGAATCAATTTGGCGTTGCTTGATATAATGATGCTGGATTTCGACGGAATAGAGACGTTGAAGGAAATTCGCGGCGACGAGCGGATAAAAAATGTACCTGTGATGATGTTGACGGCTTCGGGCGACGTGGACAACATTCACAAGGTCAGCGCACTGGGCGTTAAGGATTACATCAAAAAACCGTTCATGCCGGCAGACTTGATTAATCGCGTCGAAAAGAAGTTGTCGGAAATACATTTGGAAGAAGTATTGATTATAGGCGACGATGAAGAGGAATTGCGCGGCATGAAGGAAATCATAGAAGAAAACTTTCCGCACGAGGCACTGACAGCCGCAAATTTCGACGCCGCAACGAAAATTTTACGCGAAATGGACTTTGACTTGTTAATTGCCTGCGCGGATATGAAGTTCGTTGACGGTTTTAAGATTATGAATTTCCTTTCGTCTGATGAAAAATTTTCGGCAACCCCGTTTGCGCTGACGACTTCAGACAAGCTTTTGGGAGTGATTGAGAAGATAAATGCTCCACAAGTCGAAGAAATTGAGCCATTGACGGAAGAAATTGCGGAAACGGATGCGCCGACGATTGAAAAACTGCCTGTCGAAGAAAAAGCGTCTGCAGAGGAAAAAATTTCAGATGATTCGCCGATAATCCACTCCGACAAAAAGAAAATAGCTAATGTTGTAACCACTCTTATCGGCTACGAATTGGATATACATATCTAATATGGAGGAATGCGTATGATTAAGAAAAAAATTTTGCTCAACGTGTTAGCAATGCTGTTTGTCGCCGTTATTATAAATTTTTCGGTCGGTTGCGGCAATGAAAGTGTCGATAATGCAAAAGTTGCTGAAAAAAGCGTCCTTGCGACTAAATCCGCACAAAAATTCAGACACAACGACGATATGTTCACTGAAAACAGTCGGACAATCAGTCGAGGTAGCGAAATGTTTGATACGGGCAATTACGACGGCGCGATTGATATGTTCGATGAAATTTCTGCGTTGGAACTGAATAACGTCACGGAATATAATCTGCGCGGGAAATATTTCATCAGATTAGGAAAATACTTCGCGGAGACAGTTAAACATGAAAAAGCGGTTGAATCATTTAATTTGGCGATTCAAAATTTCGATTCTGCGCTTAAAATTGACTCTGAGGACGCAGAGTCGTATATAAATCGCGGCGAGGCTTATGATTGGATTGGAAAACACGAAACTGCGATTGAAAGCTACACTGCGGCGATTGAAATTGATTCAGAAAATGAGACGGCGTATATTGCACGCGGCGAGGCTTATAATATATTGCAAAAAGACGATTTAGCGATGGAGGACTTCAAGAAGGCTGTTGAACTTAATCCGCAGAATTTTGAAACGTATATAGCTCGCAGTAACGGTTACTTAGCCTTAGGGCAATATGACTTGGCACTTGAGGACGCAAATAAGGCGATCGAAGTGGCATTAGAGTCGCATAAGGAAGAGTTAGCGTCATATCCCGGCGATTCAGCGGTGTATGCTCATCGCGGTTTCGTTTATGGTAGAATGGAGCGGTACGACGATGCGATAGCAGACTATAATAAGGCTCTGGAGCTAAATTCTAAAGATTTTCGTGCGTATCAAGGACTGGGAAATGTGTATTTTGAAATGGAGCGATATGAAGAGGCAATAGAAGAGCTGAGTAAAAGTATAGAAATATATCCTACGTCGCAGGCAGTGAATTTGCGCCGCCATTGCGATTATATGATGCATAAAACAAATCAAGAGAAATAAAAATTCTTA
>CAMJAZ010000037.1 GCA_946403735.1 uncultured Selenomonadales bacterium | reverse complement strand
CTCTATAAATGCTGTAAGTAACGTACAGCGGATAAAGCCCAGTTTTAGAATTTATTTCCAAGATTTTTGAATTGGGATAAAAAATTTTTGTATCGACATAGCGCGGGGCGTCCAAAATATTTTCGTGAAGTTCATCAAAAAAATCCCAGCCGCCGAGACAAGCGCTCATATGAATATTGACGACTCTGAAAGGTGTTAAAACAGTTTCTTTATCGGGATTTTTGAAAGTGGCGAAGAGGTCGGCAATTTTTTTTACACGTTCAGTAGGTTTGAGTTCGTCGGCACTCCTAGCAATATTTCTAATCATATGACCAGCGCCGATAAAAACTTCGGGGTCGTAGTACTTGATAAAATCTTTGAAAAGATCCTTCGTGACACCTTTGGGCATAAATTCTTCCCACGAGGCAGAGTCAACAATATTGTTGTCGAGAAACATTTCAATGGTAAAATCTTCATCAAGCGGAATGTTAGCGCCATAAATCAGCAATGGCATACGAATAGAAATTCCGCGCAGAATTGAAATGCGTACGGCTTTCAATTTATTTTTCAGTTTAATTTCTTCAAGCAATTTAATTTCTTCTGGCGTACGTTTACTAGGATTTTTTCTTTCAGCGATTTTAATTTTTTCATATTGTTCATCAGTAAAGCCCTGCGAGTTAATGGGAATGTCTTTAGATTTTTGCTGTGCTTTAGACGCGCCGACAATTCGCCTAAGAATTTTAAACTTTTCAATGTCAACGTCATCCACTTTTAACATTTCGTCATTGTACAAATAGCTATAGTCGAAACCGTTTTGAACGGTACGTTCTGAATAAGCGCGTTTCAAATGTTGCAAAAGTTTATTGGCGTTGTACACTTGCATTGTTGAACCGTCAATAGAAATTATTGAACAGAAATTTAAAAATTTGCCTAAAATTTTTCTGTCATTATTATCAGTCTTGCCAGCTTTTGCAGAAATTGCGGCAGATTCGGCGATAACTTTTAAAGTTCGGTCAGGTGCAAAATCGAAGACGTAGCCGAATTGCTTAACAGTGCCGTCGATTCTGCAAGGCGACATTACGCGAAAAATAGTTTGCATATAACTTGACGCTGAAGTTGAAAAACTGCCAGCCAACATAAAAACGGCAGTCCATTCTGGCACGGTAACGCCTGTAGTTAATTTGCCGCAAGATAAAGTTATGGTGTAGTCGTAATTGTCAATGGCGTTGCGAACTTTTTCCAGAGCGTCGGCAGATTCTTCATCTTCATCGCCGTTTCCAGCAACATTTACAATTTTAAAGTATTGAAAAACTTTGTGAGCTTTCAAAAGTTTACTCAAGGCACGACCTGCGCTTATACCAGGTATCATCCACAATGAATGGCGAAAAATTTTTTTGTAGTCATCACTTGAGTAGGGATAATTGCTTTCATCGGACTTTATTAATAAGTCCAAAAACTTTTTTATATCCGATTCGTGAACAAAATTTTCGTCGTCATCAGTTCTAAAAAATTCACGGAAATTAAACGCCCTATCTTGAATTTCAACGTACGCCGAATTTTTAATGATTTTACATAGATTGTAAGTGAAAATTTTTAAACCTGGCAGTTCATCGTATGGATTAGAATCACCAAATTTTTTTTCAGCCCATTCACGTTTGGCGCGTTGCTCCATAATGTAATCCCAAGTAAAAATATTTTCTTCGTAGCTGTCAAGAATATTGAAAGGCGTACCGCTAAGCGCAAGAAATTTTGAATTGGGCTTGACGATATTTTTTATAACCTTATCGCCCAGCGCTGTAGTAGTGCCTTCGTGAGCCTCATCGACAATGACAAAATCCCAATCTGTCGAAAAAATTTTTTCGTTCTTAAAAAAATCTCCGCCGACTAATTTAGAGCCGCGCAAGTCTTGTATTGACGCGAAGTAAACAAATTTTTTGCCGCTGTTTAAAAGTTCCTCAATCTGCGTATAACCAGTATTCTTTGAGCCGTAAAGAAAATTTTTATCGCCGTGAAAAATTTGTTTAAAATCTTCGTACCAGCCAACATCAACAACAGGACGATGAGTGATGATAATAGTTTTGTCAAAGCCAATCCTGCGGACTAATTCTAAAGCCGTTAAAGTTTTGCCAAAACGCATTTTAGCATTCCACAACATTTTATTTTCGGCTTTAAATTTTTTTATAGTGAAATTAATGGCGTCTTCCTGTTCGGGACGCAATATCACAGGGATAAATTCTTCAACGTCATCAATGACGCCAGATAAATTTTTTTGACCGTGCTTGACGGCTTTAATTGCTTTTATCGCGGTGTTTAAACTAACCTTGAACCATTCTTTGCCAGTAGAACTGGGCGGAGATTTTTTTTTGACATTTGAATTGAGCAGAACACGATGAACGTCATAATCACGGAAAGTTTTTGTTTTGCCGTCCATTTTGTAAACTGCCAGTTCAGTGTACAAAAGATTAAAGTCAATTCCCGCCGTATTGGTATATTGATTGATTCTATAGTTCGCCGCTTGATTCAAAATTTTGCAGTTCGGCAACAAATTTTCGATAGCACAATTTGTCTTAACGGTCGTGTCGCCAATTTTCAAAAGTCCCTTGTGCGCAGTATCGCGAATTTCAAAAATATAAATCAGCTTGTACTGAAAAGTTTCTTCAAAAGGTTTCATCGTTCAGTACTCCTCAAATTTCTTTGTACTTTACCACTTTTTTGTTTTGCCAATCCTTCATCAGACAATAAACATTTTCTTCAACATTTTCATCAAATAAATTTATATCCAACTTTGCGTAGGGAATTGCATTTGTTAGCCCGTCCATTTGCCACAAATTCCACGAAATAATTTCAGCTACTTCCTCCAGTAAATGTTTATTTGGAATTTCATTGAACCATTTAACGTAATAATCAATGTAGCTATCGAAAATATTTTTACGAGCCAAGAATAAATTATCGCCTTGAAATTCATAGCCATAAATACTTTTCAACGCTGTTATCGACCATCCAAGCCGTTCAGTGGTGTTTGAAGTATTTTCAAATATTATGCGGAACTTCCTATCTAACAATCCAATTCGATTTTCAATGGGTATATCTTCCCCCGATACAGTATCGTATCGACTGACCAAATATGGAGCTTCGCCGCACGCTATTTCAAGTCGGGTTGTTTCAACGTACTGTTTCCAAGTTCGTCCATTATCAAATAGAATTTTTTCGGAGGTTGCTTGCCATATGTGATTTTTTTCATCAACAATTTTGTTGAAAACATTTGCCCTGCCAAACCATACTTCATCAATCAAATTATTTTGTTCATTGCAAAGCCATGACGGCGTAAAAATTTCTGCCTTTTCACGGACGCGCATTTTTTTTTCTATGGCTGATTTTAAAAAACGCGGCTGAATAATGTTTAAATTTTTCAACAAACCGCTGGTTATTTCTTCCTGCGCATTGTACTTTTTGTAAGCATCAGTTGCCCAAATAATATTTTTGCCTGTCGTCCTATCAGCAAGTAAAATATCAAGAACATTTTTTATTAAATAATCATAGTTCATATTCATTTTTTATTCTCCAGAAAAATTAATATTTTTTTATTTTAAAGAGTGAAAATGGAAAAATCAATTTAAATGTGGTGGTGCTGAACTTTGCGTACGAAGGCAATTTTAGTTAAAGCTATTTGAGATTTTTTATGTTGCAGGAAAAATTTTTATTTTGTTGAAAGATTATCTAAAATTTTTTTTGGAGGTAGCGGGTTAATGGAAATTGATATTAGCAAAATAAAATTCGACGCAAACGGACTTGTCCCCGCGATTGTGCAAGAGGAAAGCGGACAAGTTTTAATGTTGGCGTATATGAACGAAGAATCTTTGAAAAAAACTGTTGAGACGGGCTACACGCACTTTTACAGCCGCAGTCGTCAAACTTTGTGGAAGAAAGGCGAAACTAGCGGCAATGTTCAGCAAGTCAAAGCGCTTTACTACGATTGCGATGGCGATACAATTTTAGTTGTAGTTCATCAAACTGGCGTTGCTTGCCATACGGGAACTTATTCATGTTTCAGCGGGCGCAGGCTTGATGCGAATGATAAACTTCCTGCAGTTGTCGAACAGCCGCCGCAGGAAAATCTTTCAATGGTTCTGTACGAACTTTATTCCGTCATTAAAGATCGGCAACGTCACCCTGTCGAAGGTTCATATACAAATTATCTTTTCGGCGCGGGACAAGATAAAATTCTTAAAAAACTTGGTGAAGAGGCAGTCGAAACAATCATTGCATCCAAAAACGGAATTGAAGAAAGTATTTTGTACGAAATGGGCGACCTTTGGTATCACTGCCTTGTACTTTTGGCATTTCACGGCATTAAGCCTGAAAATCTTTTCGCAGAGCTTATGAATCGTCGTAAAGGCGGCGGCTATCACAAGTTCACGGGCAAGACTGGCGAACGCCCTCAAGATTAAAATGAAAAAATTTTTATTTGCATTAACACTTATTATCGCGTGGATAATTTTTGCTATAGCGCCGTCAAATGATTCAGTACGCATTACGAATTCTTCATTGACAGAGGCTCAACCAATTTCGGAAATTGCGGCAGGTCCAAAAATTTTAGTGCTGAACTATCATCAAGTAAATGACAGCGCAACATCACTTGCAGTTCCCGTAGATGATTTTGATTCGCAAATGGCGTACCTTGTCGATAACGGTTACATTGCGATAACTCCTGATGCTTTACTTAGCGCGTTGGAAGGTGAACTGGAATTGCCGCCTAAACCTATGCTGATAACTTTCGACGATGGCTACACGGATAATTATGAAAATGCTTTTCCAATTCTCCAAAAGTATGGACTTCGCGCGACAATTTTTATTATTCCTGCATTCGTTGGCAAGCCAGGTTATATGACGTGGGACGAGCTGAAAGAAATGGAAGAAAATGGAATTACTATGCAGTCTCACACGTTGAATCACATTGCGCTTGAAGAATTGCCAGATGACGGACTGCGCGTCGAACTTCTCAACTCAAAACGTATAATGGAAGAAAAACTTGGTCATGCCGTTGACTTCGTGGCGTATCCTACAGGAACGTACAATTTGCATATCGCGGCTATTGCTAAGGAAGTCGGCTACAAAGGCGCGTTTACGATTAAGTACGGCAATGTCGACTTGGGCAGTAATTTATTTGCATTGGAGCGCGTACCGATTTTTCATACGTACACTACAATGAAAGATTTTTATGAACGCATTGAGTATCGCCAAAGTTTTGAAGAATTTGGATGGATAAAAAAATAATGCTTAATGCGTAATGAGGAATGATTTTTTGAGACAAAAGAAAAATTAGTTCAAATAAAAAAATTAAATTCTCAAGAAAAGTTAGTTTATAAATTTTAAAGACTCTTGACGATTTTTCAGCCGAGAGTTTTTTTGTGGTTATTTTCAAAAATAATTTTATTGTACGATAAAAGAATTTTTGTGTTATAATGTGTTTTAATAATTAGTGAGTAGTGAGTAGTGAGTAGTGAGTAGTAAGTAGTAAGTAGTGAGTAGTGAGTAGTGAGTAGGAATTTTTTCATTACGCATTAAGCATTCCTAATTACGCATTAAACAAGGGGAGGAATTTTTTTACAATGGAAATTGTATATCTGCTCAACAGCGGATTTATGGTTAGGGACGAAAACACTTTGATATTGTTTGACGATTACGACGACCCAGAAAAAATTGTCGATAGAGTTGTCGGTAAAGGAAATTTTGAGCATTTATACATTTTGGTGAGTCACGCGCACTTTGATCATTTCGGTACGCACATTCGCGCCTACGCGCCGCAGACTTCACGCTACATTTTCAGCAACGACATTAAACATACAAAGCGCGTTAAAATGTTCCCCGCCGAACTTATCACGTTTATGAAAAAATACAGCGAATGGGAAGGCGACGGCATAAAAATTTCTAGTTACGATTCGACGGACGTGGGAATATCTTTTTTAGTTGAGTTAAGCTCTGGCATAAAAATTTTTCACGCTGGCGATTTCAACTGGTGGCATTGGGAAAGTGACGCGCCTGAACAAAAAGTTTTAGCTGAAAAAAGTTTTAGACGCCAACTTAAACGTATGCAAGGGCTTGAAGTTGACGTGGCATTTTTCCCTGTCGACGGCAGACTTGGTGAAGCGCAGGAAAAAGGCGTCACTGAATTTGTAAAGCAAGTTAGCGTAAAAAATCTTATTGCAATGCACCGCGTCGGTTATTCAGCGTGGATACCGTCAAGAAATTTCCGTGACAATGCGCCTGACAATCTTAATATTTGGTCGCCAATAAAATCAGGTGAACGTCAAATTATAGATTTCTAATTTGGAGGGTCTTAGATGACGCAGTTTGACAAAAGAAACATCAGCATGATGATGGACTTTTACGAAATGACGATGGCTAACGGCTACTTCGTAAATGGCGGTGAAAATACCCGCGTTGCCTTCGACGTTTTTTATAGGCGCAACCCTGATAACGGCGGCTTTGCAATTTTCGCGGGACTTGAACAGATAATTGAGTACGTCGAAAATATGAACTTCAGCACGGAGGACGTGGAATATTTCCGCGCACAAAATATTTTCAGCGAAGATTTTTTAAATTATCTGTCGAACTTCCACTTTCACGGTGACATTTACGCCTTCCCAGAAGGTACGATAATGTATCCCAATGAACCGTTCCTTACTGTCATTGCGGATTTAATCGACGCACAATTAGTTGAAACGGCAATTCTTTCGCAGATAAATCATCAGTCTTTGATAGCTACGAAGGCGCGGCGTATTGTACGTTCAGCGGAAGGAAGATTTGTTTCAGATTTTGGCGCTAGACGTGCTCACAATATGGACGCGGCAACTTACGGAGCGCGGGCGGCATTTATCGGCGGCGTAAACGGTACGGCAACTGTTTCAGCTGGAAAAATGTTTGGAATTCCAGTCAACGGCACAATGGCGCACAGTTGGGTTATGTACTTTAATGATGAGTTCGAGGCATTCAAGCGTTACGCTGAAATTTACCCCAATTCCGCCGTCTTTCTTATCGACACTTACGACGTTATACACAGCGGCGTTCCAAATGCAATTCGCGTTGCTAAGGAAATTTTGGAGCCAGCAGGACACCGTTTAAAAGGTGTCAGAATTGATTCAGGTGACTTGGCGTACTTATCAAAGCGCGTTCGTAAGATGTTAGACGAAGCGGGACTTAATGACTGCAAAATTATTGTGTCGAACAGCTTAGACGAGTTCACGATAACTTCCCTTTTGAATCAAGGCGCGGCGATTGATAGTTTTGGCGTTGGTGAGCGTTTGATAACGGCTAAGTCTGAACCAGTTTTTGGCGCGGTTTATAAACTTGTGGCGATTGATGAAGGTGGAACTTTCACGCCGCGAATTAAAATTAGTGAAAACGTTGAGAAAATTACTAATCCTGGCTTGAAAAGCGTTTACAGAATTTACGATGAAAGCGGACACGTTATCGCCGATATGATCGCCCTGCTTGATGAAGTTATTGACTTATCGACGCCTTTTAGGTATATTGACCCCGTCAAGCCTTGGAAACAACGTTCATTTACGAATTGCACGGCGAAAAATCTTTTAAAGCTTTACGTTAAAGACGGGCGGCGCGTTGAACAACTTCCTACGCTGAATGAAATTCGTGATTACGTCAAGCATCAACTTGAAAATGAAATTTGGGAAGAGGAACAGCGCTTTGAAAATCCGCACCACCATTATTTGGATATGTCGCCCAATTACTACGAAATGAAAATGAATTTGATGTATAAAACTCGTGCTCGATTTAATATTTAAGAATAGGAAAAAATTCTACGTTCTTAATTCTTAATTCTTAATTCAAAAGAGGGGGTAAGATAAATTTGGGTTCGACGGAAATAAAAAACTTCGGAATAATCGGCTATCCTATTGTTCATTCCTTTTCGCCAAAAATGTATATGGCGGCATTCAGAGACGCAGGCTTAGACTATTACAGCTACATTGCCTTCCCCATACAGCCAGGACGTTTAATGTTGGCGGTTGAAGGTATGAAAGGCTTGAAATTTCGCGGCTTTAACGTGACAATTCCGCATAAGACGGCAATAATTCCGTATCTTGACGCTGTCGACGCTGACGCAATGATTATCGGCGCAGTTAATACCGTCGTCAATGATGGCGGAATGTTGACGGGCTACAATACGGACGTGACAGGATTTTTAGCGGCACTGTTTGAAAATGGTTTTGTAGCTGACGGTTGCAACGCCGTCATTTTAGGTGCTGGTGGTGCTGCCCGCGCAGTTTTATGGGGACTTTGTAAACGTCGCGCTAATTCCGTGACAATTGGCGCTAGAAATTTTGAACGCGCTAAAAAGCTTGCTGATGACTTTTTAATTTACGGTAACGTACAAGGGACGGATTGGACTTCGGAAGATTTTCGGGACGCAATGCGACGTACAGATATTTTGATTAACACGACACCGTTGGGAATGTTTCCTGCGATTGACGATATGCCGCCAGTCGATTTAAAACTTTTGCCCGATGGCGCACTTGTTCACGATTTGGTTTACAATCCCATTCAGACGAAACTTTTAAAAGCCGCCGCTGATTTAGGGCATCCAACGTTGCCAGGCTTGCCAATGTTGCTACTTCAAGGCAAGGAAGCGTACAGACTTTTCACTGGTACACTTCCAAACCTTGATGTTATGCGAAAAATTGTTATGAACGAGGAAGAGTAAGGCTAGCTTTTTATGGAAAATTTTTTCTTCACCGCACGAAACATTGAAGACTATCTCGCGCCATTGAATAAAGTTGCGAAAAAAAATTTGACTGATGAAAACTTGCTTGATGATAAAGATGTTCAAGATATTCTTTTTGCTATAGTTAAGTCACAGCTAGACGATGACAACTGGTTAACTATGCCGATAAGTGACGCGGTTAATACGGGCTTGCAAGACGTGAAGTTAGATTTTAATTTGGGTCTTAGGCTGGAAGTTCCCGCAGGTAATTGGCACGCAAAAATTTTTGACTTCGACAGCGGCGAAATTGTTTTTGATAAGGATATTTCTGACGTTAGGCTACATTCGCTGGAAAGTTATTGCATTAACTGGCACGTTGAACTTTTTCTTGGCGGCGAAAAAGTTTTTACGCATACATTCAATGCAGAAGGAAAATCTGTACTGATTTACTTCCCGCGAATTGGAATTGGCGATGTACTAGCTATGTTGCCTTACGTTGAAGAATTTAGACAGCGGAATAAATGTCAAGTGTTCGTGATAATGCGTAACGATTTACGCGAACTTGCCGCGTACCTTTATCCAGAACTTTTGCAGACGGAGCAAATATTAATCGACGTAAACTACGCAACCTATAGAATGATAATGCCGACAAATATTCTGCCGATATGGCCTGCAGATATTAGAAACTACCCCATTGGGCGAATAG
>CAMJAZ010000036.1 GCA_946403735.1 uncultured Selenomonadales bacterium | reverse complement strand
GGACATGTTTTCTTTTGTTACTTTTCTTTTGCGCCAAAAGAAAAGTAAATTTAAACATTAAAAATTTTTACCAGTTTAGAATTTACAAACAGATTATAATAATTTAAAAAGGTGAATAAAAAAAATTATGACGGACGAAAAATTTATCACCGTAGCATTACCGAAGGGAAAACTTTTCAATTTATCAGCGGAACTTTTAAAAAAAGTTGATTGGACGGCGGACGGTCTTAGCGAAAAATCTAGAAAGCTTGTCATTACAAACGAAACTGCGCGGCTGAAATTTATCATCACTAAAACTGCTGACGTTCCCACATACGTTGAACACGGCGCGGCTGACATTGGCATTATTGGAAAGGACGTTATCGACGAATCCGCCAAAAATATTTATGAACTGCTTGACTTAGGTTTTGCCAAATGTCATTTAATGATGGCTGTACCTAAAAATAAAAAGCGCTTGCACTTGGAAGATTATTCAAATACGCGCGTTGCGACGAAATTTCCGCGCATTGCCGAAAGATTTTTTTCAGAACGTGGTATGCAAATGGAATATATAAAACTCAACGGCTCAATCGAACTTGGACCAATTGTCGGCTTGTCTGAAAGTATCGTTGATATTGTGGAAACTGGTACGACACTTCGCGAAAATAATTTAGAAGAAATTGTCAGCATTATGGATTCAACTGCGCGGCTAATTGCAAATCGCGTCAGCTACAAGTTAAAATATCAGCGCATTGATAATCTTGTCACGTCACTGAAAAAAATTTTGAGTCACGAATAATTTTTTGTCATCATCTGTCAACTGAAAAAAATTTTTTTACACAAAAAGGTTTTTCGCAAATTTGCAGAATTAATTATGTTTAATTAGTTTGACTTAAAAAAATTTGTAGGGTATAATTCCTGCTAACGGAGGTCATGCTATGGAAATTAATACAAGTGGCAGTTCGGAAGTTAGCATAGGTGATGACAACGCCAAATATGAGGCATTGACTGACGAGGAACTGATCGTTGAAATAAAAGATAATTTGGATAACGCCGCGCTTGAGTATCTTATACAACGCTATAGAAGTTTTGTTAGAGCTAAAGCGCGTTCGTACTTTTTAATTGGCGCAGACCGTGAAGATATTATCCAGGAAGGTATGATTGGCTTTTACAAGGCAATTCGCGACTTTAAAAGCGACAAACTGTCATCATTCCACGCCTTCGCGGAGCTATGCGTTACGCGACAAATTATCACTGCGATTAAGACGGCGACACGTCAAAAACATATTCCGCTAAATTCGTACATTTCATTGAACAAGCCAATTTACGACGAAGATTCAGACAGAACTTTACTTGACGTAATTTCTGGCGTGAAAGTTGCCGACCCTGAAGAATTAGTCATCAGCCGCGAAGAATTTTTAGCCATTGAAAAGAAAATGGAAGAAATTTTAAGCGACCTTGAATGGCAAGTTTTAATGGCGTATCTTGACGGAAAATCTTATCAAGAAATTGCACTTGGTTTAAACCGTCACGTAAAGTCGATTGATAACGCCCTGCAACGTGTCAAGCGAAAGTTGGAACGGTACGTAGCAAGTCGTGGCGAATCAATCGACATCAGCACTGTTTATCGCGGATTGTCAACAATCGATAGACGTTTGAAAGGAAGCAGAGTCAATTAAATTTATGTTGACAAAAAAATTTCAGTTTGATATAGTACAATTGCTTATTTAAGAAATTAAATATGTTTCGTTTAACAGTTTAGATAGAGTAGTTACGTTTTAGGCGGCTAAATCTTTCAAGCTGGTACTTTTAAAGTACGGTTGAAAGGTTTAGCCATTTTTTATTGAAATTTTGCGAGGGCAAACGCTATGATTATCAGAAAAATTTTTAACAATAATGTAGTCCTTACTGAAAATGAAGCGGGACGAGAAATTATTGTCATGGGGCGCGGAATTGCCTTTAATCGTCGAATTGGTAGCGAAATTTCAAGTACGGATATTGAACGAATTTACACGCTGTCTAGCAAAGGAATGATGGAAAAATTCCAGGAACTTATCGCCAGCATTTCCAGCGAATACCTTCAAACGTCAAATGAAATTATTGACTACGCGCAGAATTTTCTTGAATGCAAACTCAATGAAAGCGTTTACGTTTCGCTGACAGATCATATTCACATGGCGGTTTATCGCATTCGCAACGGAATTGAAATTCGCAATATGTTGCTGATTGAGGTACAAAAATTTTATGAAAAGGAATATCAAGTTGGCTTGAAGGCGCTGGAAATAATTAATCGCCGTTTCAACGTTGAAATGCCCGAAGATGAGGCGGCGTTTATAGCGTTGCACATTGTAGACGCGCAGTTAGAATTTAACGTGCCGATTGCAAATAGAATTATGCAAATGATTCACGAAATAACAAACGTTATCAGAATGATTTGCAAGATTGAACTTGATAAAAATTCTTTGTCGTACTATCGGCTTGTCACGCATTTAAAATTTTTTTCCAAGCGCGTTTTGACGGAGCAAGAATCGGCTGACGAAATTGAAGACGAAATGAGTTTGATGGTGCAAAAAAAATATCCTAAAGCTTACGATTGCGCGGAAAAAATCGCCGAATTGATTTTCACGAAGTACCGCTACAAAATTAATTCGGATGAAAAATTTTATCTTACCATTCACATTGCCAAAGTTATTTCAAAAAAGTAGCCTTACTGGAGGGGATTTTTATGGCTAAGTACACCAAATTGGCGGCTGACATTGTAAAAAATGTTGGCGGCAAAGAAAACGTCATTTCATTGGCGCACTGTATAACGCGCTTGAGGTTCAAACTCAAAGACGAAGGCAAAGCCAATACTGACGTTTTGAAAAAAATGGACGGCGTTGTAACTGTCGTACAGAGCGGGGGGCAGTATCAAGTTGTCATCGGCAATCAGGTGGGAGAAGTTTTCGACGAAATTTTAGCGTCACAAGGCATTCAAGGCGCAGGCGGTGACTCGGCGGCAGAAGATGACGCGCCTAAAAAGCCGCTGGATATGTTTATCGACACCGTTAGCGGAATTTTTACACCAGTACTTGGCGTTTTGGCTGCAAGTGGTATGGTCAAAGGCTTGACGGCACTTTTAGCGGCATTCAACATTCTTGACACTAACGGCGGCACTTATAAAATTATGTCGGTTATCGGCGACGCATTTTTCTATTTCTTGCCAGTATTTTTAGGCTACACTGCCTCGAAAAAATTCAAGATGAGCGAATTTGCGGCAATGGCAATAGGGGCGTCATTAGTGTATCCTTCATTGGGACAAATGATGGCGGGCGAAACACTTTACGACGTTTTGACGGGAACAATTTTTGAATCGCAAATACACGTTGAATTTTTAGGAATCCCCGTGATTTTGATGAATTACACGTCAAGCGTTATCCCGATAATTTTAGCGGTATGGGTCGGCTCAAAAGTTGAAAAATTTTATACAAGCGTCATACCAGCTCTGTTAAAAGGTTTTGGCGTACCATTTTGCACATTATTAACGATGATCCCATTGACATTGTTAGCAGTTGGACCAGCGGCAACTTGGGCAGGTCAAGCAGTCGGTGCGGCGGCTACAGGCATTTTCAATATTAGCCCAATATTAGCTGGAATATTTATTGGCGGTTTTTGGCAAATTTTTGTCATGTTCGGACTCCATTGGGGCTTAATTCCGATTATGATTCAAAATATTGTAACCTTCGGCGCAGACCCTGTCATTATAACAATGTTCGGTACGACGTTTGCGCAAATTGGCGTAGTACTTGCAATTATACTTAAGACGAAAGACCAAAAGTTGAAAGGTATTGCAATTCCTGCATTTTTAAGTGGAATTTTTGGCGTCACTGAACCTGCAATTTACGGCGTGACGTTGCCGCGTAAAAAATTTTTTATAATGTCATGTATCGGCGGCGCGATTGGTGGCGCATTGGTAGCGTTGCTCGGCGTTAAACTGTTCATTTTCGGTGGACTCGGCGTATTTCAATATCCTTGCTTTATCGACCCTGCAACAAATGACGTTAGCGGAATGTACAACGGAATGATTGTTTCAGCAGTTGCCTTCGCGGCAGGTTTTGCAATGGCATTTCCAACTTACAAAGACGACGTACCCACAGTTGAAGCAGTTGAAACGGCTGAAACTACTACGGCAAATGATGTTAGCGTAGCGCAGAATGAATCACAAGGCGTTGAACGCGAAATTTTGAAAAGCCCATTGACTGGCGGTTTAGTTGCACTTCCTGACGTACCTGACGAAGTTTTTGCAAGCGGCTTGCTCGGTAAAGGAATTGCAGTTAATCCTACAGTCGGTCAAGTTGTAGCACCTGCTGACGGCGAAGTTACAACGCTTTTCCCAACTGGTCACGCGATTGGCATTAAAACTTCTAAAGGCGCTGAAATTTTAATTCACATTGGAATGGACACTGTCAAGATGAATGGCGACGGCTTTAAAACTCACGTTCAGCAAGGCGATAAAATTAAACAGGGGCAGTTGCTAATTGAATTTGACATAGACAAAATAAAAAAGGCTGGCTATCCCGTCATAACGCCTGTTCTTGTCACGAATCACGGTGAATATAAAGATATTGTCACGGCTGACGGCGCAAATATTTCACAGGGCGATAACTTGATAACTGCGGCATTATAAAAACTTTTTTAACCTATGTATTAAGCTGTATACAACGCCGCTGAAAATTGACAATATTGTTAAATTTAAATTATAATTGACGCTGGAATTATTTTAATAAATTTCAGCGTTTTTTATTTAAAATTTTTGAAGGAGGTTAATTTTTAATGGATTTGTCACAACTTCTAAACGACGTGAACAACTTCGTATGGGGTCCAGTGATGCTTGCGCTGTTGGTCGGCACAGGAATTTTTCTTACGGTGCGATTGAAATTTTTGCCGTGGAAAAATTTAGTTTACGCCATAAAATTGATAATGCAGAAAAAAGATCGTCACGACGGGGACTTATCGCCGTTTCAATCGCTGATGACGGCACTTTCAGCAACAGTCGGCACGGGCAACATTGTCGGCGTTGCAACGGCAATGGTACTTGGTGGACCTGGCGCAATAGTTTGGATGTGGATTAGCGCGGCGTTCGGACTTTCGACTAAATACGGCGAATCCGTTTTAGCTGTAAAATATCGTGAAACCAATTCAGTCGGCGAAATGGCTGGCGGTCCAATGTACGCGATGAAAAACGGTATCGGCGGAGTATTTGGGCGCGTTATGGCAGTTTTATTTGCATTTTTCGCAGTTTGCGCGTCATTCGGTATCGGCAATATGACGCAGGCTAATTCAATCAGCGCGTCGTTTAATGCAAGTTTCGCTGTGCCAACTTGGATAACTGGTTTAATCTTAACAGTTTGTTCACTGGCAGTTTTAATGCGCGGCGTTCATTCAATCGGCAAAGTTTCAAGCGTAATTGTTCCGTCAATGGCGGCATTTTATGTCGTCGTAACGTTAATTGTTATTATCGTGAACTTTGAAAACGTTCCCGCAGGTTGGCTGACTATGATTCAAATGGCATTTTCAACAGAGGCAGTAGCAGGCGGTGTCGGCGGTTCAATCGTTGCAACAATGCTAACTGCAATGCGTTGGGGCGTAGCACGTGGCGTATTTTCAAATGAAGCTGGTTTAGGTTCTGCACCAATCGCGGCGGCGGCGGCACGTACTGACCATGCGTCGCGTCAAGGCTATGTCAACATGACGGGAACTTTTTTTGACACGATGATAATTTGTTTCTTGACTGGTACGGTTATTGCAAGTTCAGGAATGCTCGGTTCTGTTGATGTTTCTACAGGAAAACTTATATCTGGCGCTGAACTTACGATTTTAGCTTTTGGTACAGTTTTCGGCGATTGGGCGCGCGTTATCGTGTCGATTAGCTTAGCACTTTTCGCGTACTCAACCATTTTAGGCTGGGAATATTACGGTGAAAAATCGCTTGAATATCTCATCAGCAACCGCAAAGTTATTTATCTTTACCGCGCAGTTTTCAGTTGCATAACTTTTATAGGCGCGACACAAACTTTGGACGTTGTATGGAATTTTTCAGACACGATGAACGGTTTAATGGCAATTCCGAATTTAATTTGTTTGCTGATTCTCAACAAAGATATTGCCGATGAATGTTTCCACTATGAAAAGGAAATTGTTGAAAAGGAAAGAAAAGGCGCTGAAATTGATTATCAAGGTTCGCGCGGAATGTAATAATTAATGCGTAATGAGGAATGCGTAATTCGTAATGAAAATTTCAAATGTAGAAGAAAATAGTTTAGCTCAAAAAATTGGTTTAGTTATCGGCGATAAAATTTTACAAGTCAATGGTAAAAAACTTCGTGATATAATCGATTTTAGTTTTGAATTTGCTGAAGAAAAAATTGAAATTTTAATTGAACACGCAGACGGTAGCCGCGAATCAAAATCTTTCGACAAAGACGTTGACGAAGAACTTGGCGTCGAATTTGAATCAGCGGTCTTCGACGGAATTAAAATTTGTAAAAATCATTGCGTATTTTGTTTCGTCGATATGATTGCGCCGAATATGCGTAAAACTTTATCTGTGAAAGACGATGATTATCGCCTTTCTTTTTTGTACGGAAATTTTATAACGCTGACGAATTTGAATGACGACGACTTCAAGCGCATAAAAAATTTTCACTTATCGCCGCTGTACATTTCAATTCACGCCATGAATCCTGCTGTACGTGAAAAAATTATGCGTACACCACTTGCCGCGAAAATTCAAACTCAACTTAATAAACTTGATTCTGCTGGCGTCGAATACCACACGCAGATTGTACTTTGTCCAAATTTAAATGACGGCGACGAATTAAATTTTACTATCGAAGAAATTTTGAAACGCCCCAATGCTTTAAGCTTGGCGATTGTACCAGTTGGCGTGACGAAATATCGCCGTGATAAATTTCCATTGACGCAATTCGATAAAGCTGGCGCGTTGAAAGTCATTCAGCAAGTTGAAAAATATCAGCGTCAACTGCGCGGCAAATGCGGACAAACTTTTATTTATCTTGCCGACGAATTTTATTTTTTAGCGGAACTTGAAATGCCGCCCGTCGAATTTTATGACGACTTCCCGCAGATTGAAAACGGAATTGGTATGACGCGCAATTTCATTGAAGAATTTCACGCCGAAAATTTACAAACTACCAGCTACAAGCTACAAGCTATCGATATAATTTGCGGCACGTCCATTGCTAAAGTTTTTAAAAAGCTTGTAGACGAAGAAATTAAAAAAAATCCTAACCTCGACGCTAGGATTTTACCCGTTGAAAATAAATTTTTCGGCGGCGGCGTAAATGTTTCTGGACTTTTGACTGGCGGCGATATTATCGACACGCTTAAAAAATTTGACCGTCCACGCGATAAAATTTTAATTCCAAGTACTGCAATTCGTTTTGGAGAAAATGTTTTTCTTGATGATGTTTCGCTTGACGATTTGCAAAAAATTTTTCCCGCGCATATTATCCCAATTTCAAACGGTGCGGAATTTAGAAAAGTTTTAAGCGGAAATTAATTGTGACGCGGAGGAAGTCTATGAAGATAGCATTTTTTGATTCAGGAATTGGTGGGCTTTCCGTACTTCATCACGCAATGAAAATTTTGCCTGATGAAAAATTTATTTTTTTTGCTGATGAAGACAACGTACCCTACGGCACAAAGACGCGCGAACAAGTTTTAAACTACGTCGACGCGGCATTTAAATTTTTGACGACACAAAATGTTGGCGCTATCGTCGTGGCTTGCAATACGGCAACTTCCGTCGCTGTACGTGCAATGCGTGAAAAATATTCTCTGCCAATTATCGGAATGGAACCAGCCATTAAAGTTGCGCTGGATTTGTACCCGCATAAAAAAGTTTTTGTAGCGGCTACTGAAATTACAGTTCGCGGCGAAAAAATTTACAACTTGATTGACCGCCTAGACGCTAAAAATTTTGTGGAACTTCACGCCATGCAAAAACTTGTAGATTTTGCGGAGCGGCAAGAATTTAATTCCAGCGCTGTAGAAAATTATTTGCGTGAAGAATTTGCACCGTACGACTTCAAAAATTTTTCGTCGATAGTTTTGGGCTGTACGCACTTCAACTATTTCAAAGACACGATGAAAAAAATTTTGCCCGCGCATATTAAAATTTTAGACGGCAATGCGGGGACGTTGAATCAGCTTGTACG
Source organism: uncultured Selenomonadales bacterium (assembly GCA_946403735.1). Taxonomy (GTDB): domain Bacteria; phylum Bacillota; class Negativicutes; order Selenomonadales; family Selenomonadaceae; genus Quinella. The sequence goes on along the minus strand of CAMJAZ010000036.1, from coordinate 1,562 downwards.
GCTGGCAAATTTGAAAATTGGTAAGGGCAAAAAAAATCCGTCCGTCGAATATTTCTACTCGGGACGGCGTGTAACTTCGTCGGAAGAATTAGCGCGGCTGGAAAATTATTTACAGCGCCTTGACGAAATGTTTTTCATTTAAATTTTAAAATTCACGATAAATTATTTTTTCATCATAGTTAAAAATTCGTCGAACAAATACATATTGTCCGTTGGACCAGGCGACGCTTCGGGGTGGTACTGCACCGAATAAATCGGCAAAGTTTTATGGCGCATACCCTCAACCGTGCCGTCATTCATTGAAATGTACGTAATTTCAACGGGCAAGTTGTGCAAAGATTTTTCATCGACGGCGTAACCGTGATTTTGCGACGTTATATAAACTCTGCCAGTTTTTAAATTTTTTACAGGCTGATTCGAGCCGCGATGACCAAATTTCAGCTTGTAAGTATTCGCACCCATTGCCAACGCCAAAAGTTGATGACCTAAACAAATTCCAAAAATCGGCTTGCGTCCAATTAACTTTCTAACTTCAGCAATGACGTTAGGCAAATCTTTAGGATCGCCAGGACCGTTTGAAAGGAAAATTCCGTCTGGATTCATTGCCAAAATTTTTTCAGCAGGTGTACTTGCTGGAACGACGGTAATTTTGCAACCGAGATTGTGCAAACTGTCAATAATATGTTCTTTAACGCCGAAGTCCATTGCAACGACGAACGGCGCATTTTTATTTATCGCGTCAATCGTATAAGCGGCAGGCGTCGACACTTGCTCCACAACATTTTTGCGAAGTGGCAATTTCATCATTTCATCAATCGTTGGCTGTGAAGTATATTCGCTGACAATAACGCCTTTCATCGTACCAGTTGAGCGAATACGTTTTGTCAATGCGCGGGTGTCAACGTCATAAATGCAAGCGATTCTTTCCGCCGCTAAATATTCGGAAAGCGTCTTTTCCATACTGGAACTTGACGGCGTTTCACAAAGTTCGCCGATAACCAGTCCGCCGACAAAACTTTTTCGACTTTGATTAAAAATTTTCGCCGTACCGTAATTGCCGATTAAAGGGTAAGTCAAAGTAACAATTTGGCGGCAATATGACGGGTCTGTTAAAATTTCTTGGTAACCTGTCATTCCCGTGTTAAAAACAACTTCGCCTTCGGCATTCGCATTTGAACCGCCGAAAAGTTGACCGTGAAAGACGCTACCGTCTGCCAATACTAATTTTCCTTTCAAAATTCCACCTCAAATTACGTTTATTTGATTCCAATTCCTCAATAACATCGTTAAGCATTGTACTGAATTTTGCCGCGCCTTTAAAATTTAAATGGCTAGAATCGGCAAAATCTAAATCTGAAAAGCCTTCTGCTTTCCAGCCATCGAAGAAAACGACATCTGGATATTTTTTTTGCGCATCCTTAACGATATAACGGAGTTCATCTATTTTCTTTTTACTGAAATATTTTATAAAGCCTTCACTAAATGGCGGCAAACATATTATCGGACGAACAGATTTTTCTTCGCAAAGCTTTAAATATTCGTTAAAAATTTTTAATTATTAT
>CAMJAZ010000035.1 GCA_946403735.1 uncultured Selenomonadales bacterium | reverse complement strand
GCGCCTAAAAGTTGCTCCATTGACAAATCCCGAACGTTTATCATTGCAAATAAAAATCTGTAAATCAAAACGCCTGGCACTAGCGGTATCATCGCTGGAACGATTAAAACTTGCATCGGCGTATGTAACCAATGAATAGCTTTAACCGCGATAATGCTAACTGCCATTGCGCCCGCCAAAGTTCCGACTTCTGAAGTTGTTCCTAAATTCAATACTAAAAAATTTCTCACGCAGACACATATTGCACCGCCGCAACCTACTGCAAATAAAAGACGCGGTGGAAGATTGAATAAAATTGCAAAACCCATCGCGCCGATTGCTGCGTTAATTGCGAATATAAAGTAATTGCTGTCTGGAAGCATTTTTAAGTTTGTGAAGTCGACGACTGGAAACATTCCTATTGCGAAAACTATTCCAAATGCCATTCCGCCGACAATCATTGCGGTATGTAAAAATCTTGCAGAGCCGCATACTAAGTACGTGTTGAGTAAATCTGTTAGACCGTTAATAATCGGTACACCTGGCACGAGAAAAAGTGCGCAGGCAATAATTGGTTGCCAAGGCGTTTCAGTTGGTAGGAAGTGGAAGAAGTAAGCCGCCGTCGTAGCAGTGAACGCCGCAAATGAAATTCCAACGTAAGGATTTATTCCTGACTTTATACAGCGAACGTGAATAAATCTGCCGAGCATTGTTGCTATTGCCGTGTAAAATGCCGATTCAATATCGCCGCCAAAAAGTATACAGTACGCGCCGCATGCAATGCCGACGGCTAAAAGTACTTGCAGTTCAGTATAGAAACGCGGACGCGTTGAAATGACTTTCAATCTGCCTTTGAATTCTTCCATAGTGTAATGGTCAACCAGCGCTTGCCAACTTAACTTGCTTATTGCTGAAATTATACGCATATCGACGGCGTGTTTGACACATTTTCTGAATGAAGTGTGAGAATTTTTTTCGTCGCTTATGTTCAACATTAAAGTTGTGTACATTATGTGCAGATGAAATTTTTCTTCCGCAATGCCCGTGAAAGCGGCAACACGTTTAGTTACGCGGACAATTCTGTCGGCGGACGCGCCATTTTCCATTAACAGCTGTCCAACCGACAAAATTAATTCCGCTTTTTCACCTATCGCCGTGAAAGTTTCATTTAAAAGTTCGCGCTGTTCGTCGTAGCGCCCTTTGAATTCGTTATCCATTGGAATTAAAGTATAAATTGCGACAAGTCACGATTTTTAGCAATTTCCTTCAAACGTTCATCGACATAAGCCGCATTGATACTGACGCTAGTTTTGCCTTCCTTCACCATATCTGGCGCGTCGAAAGAAATATCTTCCAACAATTTTTCAAGTAAGGTATGAAGTCTGCGTGCGCCAATATCTTCCGATTGTTCATTGACATCAAACGCCATTTCGGCAATGCGCCCAATCGCTTCGCCTTCAAAGTCAATCTCAAGCCCTTCAGTTTTCAAAAGTTCCTTGTACTGTTTAATCAGCGCGTTTTGCGGCTCGGTTAAAATCTTTTCAAAGTCTTCCTTCTGCAATGATTTCAACTCAACGCGAATCGGGAAACGTCCCTGCAATTCGGGGATTAAGTCCGAAGGTTTAGCCGTATGGAATGCGCCAGCCGCTATGAAAAGTATGTGATCCGTTTTAACTGGTCCATACTTCGTCATAACCGTTGACCCTTCGACAATCGGCAAAATATCACGCTGTACACCTTCGCGGCTAACGTCTGGACCTGCACTTGAACCTTTGACGGCAACTTTGTCAATTACATCAAAGAAAACAATTCCGCTACGTTCGGCAAGTTGAACGGCAGTTTCCGCTACTTCTTCCATATCGATAAGCTTTTCAGCCTCTTCCTGCTCCAAAATTTTCCGTGCAACGGCAACGGTAACTTTGCGCTTGCGTGTACGTTTCGGCATAACGCTACTAATCATATCTTGCAGATTGTCGCCCATACTTTCAAGGCTTGAACCTGAAAACATTCCAACCATTGGCTTGGCGTGATCAGCAACTTCAAGGTCGATAACTTGATCTTCCATTTTACCGCTAGCTAAACGCTTACGAACAAATTCACGTCCCGCATTATCGGCAGGTTCTTCGACTTTTTCTTCAGTCTGTTCATGGTCATTACCGCCGCCGAAAAGTTTACTAAGTGGATTTTGCGTACGTTTAGGCTCGGGAACTAAAATATCTAAAAGCCTTTCAGTAGCATTTTCAGCCGCTTTTTCTTTAACTTCCTCCGTCTTTTGACGGCGTACCATACGAACGGCAATTTGCATTAAGTCACGGATAATTGATTCAACGTCACGCCCAACATAGCCGACCTCTGTAAATTTAGTAGCCTCGACTTTGACAAACGGCGCTTTAACGAGTTTAGCAAGACGGCGAGCAATTTCAGTTTTACCGACGCCAGTTGAACCAATCATCAAAATATTTTTCGGTATAACGTCGTCACGAATATCATCAGCAAGTTTACGACTGCGCCAACGATTTCTAAGCGCGATAGCTACGGATTTTTTAGCGTCGTCCTGTCCAACGATATACTTGTTGAGTTCCTCCACAATTTCACGCGGCGTCTGTTCATTTACGCCAAGTTCTTGAATGACTTCCTTTTCAGATTTTTTCCTAGCCAATTATAAAAACTCCCTTCATAGTTGCTAATAACTAGACGCCGTTAATAAAGTCAAAGTTGGGAAAGTTGGGGCGCGCAAGGACGCGCGCCCGCCCGCGCAAATCGCGTGATGCGATTTCAGCGGGCTGTTTCTTTTTGCTACTTTTTCTTTGCGCCAAAGAAAAAGTAGGTTACAAAAAAAATTTTGTCAACTTTAAATTTAACAAAAACTTCTAGCCACTAACTACTACATATAATCGATTGAAGATTTGCGTTTCTCCTGTTTCATGAAACCAAGTTTTTCAGCTACATATTCGACAATTACAAAGAACACTGGAATTAAAAATATTCCTATAGCCGTTGCAAATAACATACCGCCGACAACTGCAACGCCCATTCCGTTACGTGCCGCCGACCCTGCACCTGCTGCCATTGCTAACGGTAAACAGCCAATGATAAATGCTAGCGATGTCATAAGTATCGGGCGAAGACGTAAGCCAGCCGCTTCAATCGCCGCTTTAACTGGGCGCATACCTCTATCAACGCGGACTTTGGCAAATTCGACAATCAGTATTGCATTTTTCGCCGCTAAACCTATTATCGTTATAATACCAATCTGCATATAAACGCTATTTTGCAGACCAGCATTTTGTATGCCAAACATTCCTTCGATTATAGCCAATGCATATTCAGCGAAAACTGCGCCGAAAATTCCTGTTGGTACTGTGAACAGTACGGCAAAAGGTACGCTCCAACTTTCATATAGCGCCGCTAACATAAGGAAGACGAATACTAGCGCTAATGCTAAAACTTGCATTGTGGAACTTGACGCCTTTTTCTCTTCGCGTGACTGCCCCGACCATTCAATATTAAATCCAGTGCCAGCCTCTTCGCGTACAACTTCTTCAATAGCCTTCAACGCCTCACCTGAACTGTAACCTGCGCCAGCGTTACCTTGAATTGCAACTGCGCGGGAAATGTTAAAGCGTGAAATTTGCGTAGGACCAGTACTGCGTTTTGGCGTTATCAAAGTATCGAGCGGAACTTTTTGCCCGTCATTGCCCTTGACGAAGATAAATTTAGCTGAATCAGACGACGCACGGTAAATCGTGTCAGACTGCAAGACAACTTTGTACGTTCTGCCGAATTGGTTAAAGTCATTAACCTGCATTCCGCCGAAGTTTACCTGCAATGCCGAGAAAACGTCACTCATACTTACGCCGAGCAGTTTAACTTTTTCGCGGTCAACTTCATATTCAATCGTAGGAGAGGCAATGTTAAACGTCGTACGGACGCCTTGAAGTTCGGGACGTTGATTCGCCTTTGCAACGATTCGCCCAACAATTTCGTTAAGCTCTTCGTTAGTATGTCCTGCCATATCTTGAAGTTGCAGTGACCAACCGCCAACGTTGCCAAGACCTGGTAAAGCTGGCGGATTAAATGCAATGACTTGAGCTTCTGGCGCATACTTTGCACCAAGTTTAAACATCATACCTACACATTGTTGGACGCTTACTTCACGTTGTCCCCAAGATTTTAAACTGCAGACGATAATTCCTGAACTAGGTTTTGAACCACCTGAAAGAATATCAAAGCCAACTGCTGACATACAAGCTTGAAGTCCTGGCATTTCTTGCATAACGCCATTAGTAAGTTTTTCAATCGTTTCAATGGTATTGTTCATTGACGTACCTTCAGGCAAGCTAATAGCCGTCATAAAGTAGCCTTGATCTTCTTCAGGGACGAAGGTTGAAGGTAAGCGGACGTATATGAAACCCATTAAAATACAGATGACGGCTAAACAGACGAAAGATAAACCCGATCTTTTAATAAATGCCGCGACAATTCCAACGTAAGAATTTTTTGTACGTTCAAACCAATTATTGAATGCGTCGAATGCTTTATCAAGAATACCTTTCTTTTTATTAGGATCTTTCGGCTTTAAAATCATAGCGCAAAGTGCAGGCGTCAACGTTAAAGCGACGAATGCCGACAGAGCCATTGAAATTGCTATCGTCAATGCGAATTGCTTATACAAAACGCCTGTCATACCGCCTAAAAATGCAACTGGTACGAAAACTGCCGCCAATACGAAGGCGATTGCTACAACTGGTCCTTGCACTTCATCCATAGCGCGTTCCGTAGCGTCAACTGGCGTCAATCCACTTTCCATATGGTGTTCGACGTTCTCAATAACAACTATAGCGTCATCGACGACGAGTCCTATTGCTAGCACCATTGCGAAAAGCGTTAATGTATTTATTGAAAAGTCCATTAAAATGAATGCCGCGAAAGTTCCAATTAACGATACTGGTACAGCTAAAAGCGGAATTAATGTTGCACGCCAACTTTGCAGGAAGACGAATATAACTATAACGACTAAGACTAAAGCTTCAACGAAAGTATGCGCAACTTCTTCGATTGACTCACGAATATAATCCGTACTGTCAAAAATTTGATCCATGTACAAGCCAGGCGGGAGGTCAGCCTTTGCACGGTTAAGAATTTCTTTAACTTCAGCAATGGTCGTCATAGCGTTGGCATCACTTGTAAGCATGATACCGAAACCAACAGCAGGTTTACCGTTGAAATTACTGGTGATATTGTACGCCTTTTGCCCCGTTTCAATTCGCGAAACATCTTTCAGACGTACAAAGCCGCCTTCGCCGTCACTCTTGATAATTATGTTGCTAAATTCTTCAACCGTGACTAAACGCCCTTGAACTTTGCCAGTATACTGTTTTTCCTGCCCTTGCTCAACAGGCATTGCACCAACAGTACCTGCCGCCGCCTGCTGATTCTGTTCATTAATTGCGGCTATAACTTGCGGGATAGTTAAATCCAATTCGGCAAGTTTATCAGGATTCAGCCAAATGCGCATTGAATAATCAGCGCCAAAAATTTGAATGTCGCCTACGCCGTTGACGCGTTTAACTTCGTCCATCAGGTAAATGTCAGCGTAATTTTTCATGAAGGCGCGGTCATACGTTCCATCTGGAGAATAGATAGACAACATCAGCGCCATTTGGTTTGAAGATTTACGAGTCGTGACGCCTACCGCTTGAACTGCGCTAGGTAAACTTGCATTTGCAACGGCAACGTTATTTTGAACTTTGACCGAGTCCATATCGCTATCCGTACCGACTTCAAAGACGACGGACAAACTATAACGTCCTGTGTCATCAGAGTTTGAACTCATATAGTCCATACCCTGCGTACCGTTTACTTGTTGTTCAATAACCTGTGCAATAGTTTGGTCGACGACTTCAGCATTAGCGCCAGTGTAGTTTGTACTTACTGAAATTGTTGGCGGCGAAATTTGCGGGTATTGCGCTATTGGTAATTGCAAGCCAGCTAAAATTCCTACCAATACGATTATTAACGCGATAACTATTGCGAAAATCGGTCTGTGGATAAAAAACTTTGCCATTGACACACCTCCTCTTTTTGAATTAAGAATGTAGAATTATGAATTATGAATTGTTTATGATTTCAACCATTTCTGCAGGTGTGACGGCTGGAACTTTTGACGCCGCAAAATCTTTAACGTTGTTTGTGACAATATAATCAGCATTAATATTTAATGCGAATTTTTCCTGCAAACAATCTTCAAAATCTGAAAAATTTTCATCTCCTATAGCATACACAACTGCATTATGCGATGCGCTCACTACCGTCAATAAACCAGTTATTTTATACAACGCTTGTCTACGTTCTTCGTCAGGGTATTTTCTTAATACATAAGAAATAATAGACATACTATGAAAAGCTACATACCCATTTACAATAGATTCTGTACAATATTCAAACAAACGTTGAGCATGTTCAAAATATCTTTCGCGCTCTAACAAATAATCCATTATAACGTTGACATCAATGAGAATATCCATATTTTTCATCGATTGCCTCCAAAAATTCTTTTTTCCAATCAACCACTAACTTTGAATATTTTCTGTTACGCACCCGCCATTCTTCTAATGCCGCAAACGCCGCCGCCTTTTTAGGATCAATTTCTCCCTTGTCGACTTTTTCATTGTCAATCATATCAAATTGCCGTTTCTTAAAGCTTTGCAGATTATCCACAAGTGCTTGAAGTAAATATTCAGGCATTTCATTTACAATTTGCAACGCCTCTTCACGTAAAGCTGTCATTTAAATTCACTCCTTTTAATCATAACCAATTAAATTTACAGCTTGGCTTAACGTTTCGCCGATATTTTTGCGTATGACAAGTTCGGCAAATTTATCTGCGCGGGTTTCACTTTTATTAATCAAAATTAAGTGTTCGCCGTGAAAATAATCGACAAGCCCTGCCGCTGGATAAACTACAAGGCTTGTACCGCCAACAATCAATGTATCCGCCTGCGCAATGGCACGAATCGCCGCCGTTAAAACTTCGCCATCTAAACTTTCTTCGTACAGTACAACATCAGGCTTGACGATACCGCCGCACTTTTGGCAGTGAGGAATTGGGCGATTGTTCAATATGAATTCCACGCCGTACTTTTCGCCGCAGTTTGTACAATAACTTCGACGTATTGAGCCGTGAAGTTCATAAACAGTTTTTGAACCTGCAACTTGATGAAGACCATCGATATTTTGAGTGACGATAGCTGATAAATTGCCGCGCCGTTCCAATTCAGCAAGCGCAATGTGTCCAGCGTTCGGTTTGGCGTCAAGGTAAATGAATCTTGTACGGTAAAAGTTGAAAAAATCTTCAGTGTGCTTGACGAAAAAACTGTACGACGCCATTTCTTCGGGGCTAAAAGTTTTATGAAGTTTTTGATTGTAAATGCCCGTAGCACTGCGAAAATCTGGAATGCCTGATTCAGTCGACATACCTGCACCACCAAAGAAAACTGCACGGCTACTTTCAGCTAAAATTTTACTCAACTTTTCAACGTCTGTCATTTCATTCACCTAATTTTTTACGTCACCAAAACTTTTTAGTATATTCAATTTGTCGTTTAAACCTGCCCAACCTTGCCAATAATTATTCATTCGATAAACTAGCATAATTTTTGAAATAACTTCAATCAAAGTTTCACGAATTTTTTCAGCGGCAGGGTATGGCATAGACAAAATTTTCGGCATTTCGTCAATAAGCAAGAAAACATCTGCGATAGAAGCATTGCCATAAAGCGACTTGTGAATAGCTTCCAGCGACATTTTTATAAAAAATTCTGCGCCGTCATCGTTAAGAATTTTTCCTTTGAGGTAGGAACTCAAATTTAAACAAGTCAGAAAATTTTCAAGCTTGCCCGTGTAAAAATTTTGTGTAGTCAAGCTAGTTAAAGTAGGAAATAAATTTTGCGCCAGCACATTAAAAAGGCGTACATGGTCAACACTTTTAAAATGAAAAAGAGTTTCAATACCCCCCCCCTTGTGGGATGAGCGCGGCTATTCTAGCGTCACGATATTTTAAAATTCCGTCGTCAAATTCATCGTTGTATTTGTCGTGAGAGAAACCCGCCATCGAGTAGCGATTATCTTCCCAATCAGCATTACCGCGTTTAACTTTATTTGCGTATTCTTCCTTAGATTTTACGGTGTAATGATTCATTACAATTTTTTCAGTGCTTACAGGAAAGCTTGAAAAACCGTGAACGTCATTTCCATTTTCATTTATCGCCGAGCAGGTGTCAAAATAATTTGGCGCGTGTGGATGGGTAAAAAGTTTTACTCTGCGCGGATTGACAATAGATTTAACAGTAGCACTGCCGCCCTTTTCAGAAGGCGCCCAAGATATTGGCGGCGTCCAATCATTACCAGCACGGCGCGTAAATCTTTCAAGTACGCCACGATTATAATCAGCTGTATCTTGTCCGTTTGAACCGTAAGCGTGAATGTTTACGGCAAGTCCCGACGCATTTGGATAAGCTGAAAAAATTTCGTCGACAACTTCAACAATCGTTGACTTAGACTTTGGAAAAATAAATTCGTCCGCGTCAATCCATGCAATGTAACGGCTTAAAAATCTGAACTTTTTAGCCGCGTCAATGTAAGATTCCATTTGCCTGCACTTGCCAGGATAAAAAATGTAAGTAACAATGCCCGCGTCAATGTACGGTTGCAAAATTTCTTTGAGATTGTCTGGGCTTTCATTGTCATAAATAAAAAAATGATCGACGCCTGCCAAAAGGTGATAATCCAGCCATTCTTTGACGTAGGGCGCTTCATTTTTCATAATCGTGACGATTGATAAATTGTAGGGAAATAAATTTTTGTCAACCAATTTTCAACCCACCTTTTATTTGTTCAAATTTTGAGGAGTGTTAGGACTTTCAACAGGTTTAGTTAAGTTAGCGTCGTCATTGTAAGTATTCGGCGAATTAACCATAGTGAACCCCATATCATTCGCCGTAACGGTAGTGACAGCAAGGTCAACGCCTTCGCGCAGATTTGTCAAGCCTTCGACGATAATTGTATCATTGGCAGTAACGCCATTTGTCACAACGTAATAACTTCCGACTTGCTGTCCAAGTTCGACGTTTCGCGCCTCCGACTTATTATCTTTTCCGACAATCATAACGAATGATTTATCTAAAAGTTGCTGAACTGCGCGTTGGGGAACTAAGATAGCGTTGGGAATTGTTTCACCAGTAAGACGTACGCGGGCAAACATACCAGGAATTAAAGCGCCGCTAGGATTTGGGAATACCGCCTTCATTATCAGCGAACCAGTATTATTCGCCATTTCGCGATCTGTTTCGACAATTCGTCCGCTAAGTGGATATTCTTTTCCGTCAGTTAAAGTTATCGTGACTTCAAGCGGATTTCTATCTGTCTGCATGGATTGAATTGTAAGGAACTTTAAATATTCAGCTTCGCTGATTGAAAACTGCGCGAAGATTGGATCAGTTGAACCGATTGTGACAAGCGTTGTTGAACCAGGCGCCGCAAAAGTTCCAACTGCTACGTCGTCAAGTCCAAGCTTGCCAGAAATTGGCGCGTAAATGTATGTGTCTGCTAAATTTTCCTGCGCTAAACGAATTGCCGCCGCTTTTGCATTAGCCGCCGCCTCATAAGCTTGAACAGTAGCGCGTTGAGTTGTTACAACTTGTTCCGCGATAGCTTGTTCCTTTAATAAATCTTCATCGCGTTGAAGGTCACGACGTGCATTTTGCAAATTTATTTCAGTTTCAGCTAAGGACGCCTGCG
>CAMJAZ010000034.1 GCA_946403735.1 uncultured Selenomonadales bacterium | reverse complement strand
TTTCAATTAATTTAACCTATAATAAGGGAGTGTGTCAAGCGTTTAAGATTAAATCCAAATTAAAAATTCTACAGAAAAATTTGTACTCACTTTGCTACAAAGTTTATAAAAAATGTTATCGCTAAACTATTTATAAAATCTGCAAACATACTTCCGACAATCGGCACTAAAAGGTAGGCTTTAACCGACGGCGCAAATTTCGTCGTCAAAACTTGCATATTTGCCATAGCGTTCGGCGTCGCGCCCATTCCAAAGCCGCAAGTTCCAGCCGATAAAATTGCCGCGTCGTAATTTCGCCCCGTTACGTTGAAAATTATAAATCGCGCGTACAAAAACATAAAAATTGTTTGTCCCAAAAGTAAAATTATCAGCGGAATTGCTAACGACGCAAGCTCCCAAAGTTTTAGCGTTATCATCGCTATCCCTAAAAAAATTGATAAACATATTCCGCCTATGTCGCCAATTTCGCCAATGTGAACTTTAAACTTGCTGTAAAATTCGCTGTAATTTCTCATCAAAGCCGCTACAATCATTGCGCCTATGTAAATTGGAAATGTCATTCCCGACTTTGTCAAAACTTCTGAAAAAATTGTTCCTGCGCCCATTGCAAAAATAATTTGATAAAATCCCGCCGAATATTTCGCCGCTGATTTGTGATGTTTATTTTTTTCTTCGATTAAAATTGAATCGTCCGCCTTTATCGCCGTTTCCAAAAGATTTTTTCGCAAAATTAAATTTCTGCCTAAAGGTCCGCCCATTAATGAGCCGCCGACTAAGCCGAAAGTTGCCGCCGCCATACACAATGTTGTTGCGTCGTGCAAGCCGAAATTTTCTAAAACTGGACCAAATGCGCCTGACGTACCGTGACCGCCTGTCATTGAAATTGAACCCGTGCAAAGTCCTACAAGCGGGCTGACGTTCAAAAATTTTGATAAAGTTATCGCCAAAATATTTTGTCCGATTATTAAAAAAATTACGCTGACTAAAAAAATTAACAAACTTACTCCGCCGCTTTTTAAAATTTTTACGTTCGCTTGAAATCCCACCGACGTGAAAAACGCTACCATAAAAAAATTTTCTAGCGTCGTGTCGAATTTAAATTCTACAATTTCTAAAACGTACAATGCGCAGGAAATTATTGCAAATAAAAGCCCACCAACTACTGGTGCAGGTATGCAAAATTTTTCTAGCACTGGTACTCGTACTTTTAAAATTTTCCCTGCGTACAGCATTACTACCGCAAGCGCCGTCGTTTGGTACATATTCAACGCTATAATCTCCATAAAATTTTCCTCTACAAATTTTTTATAAATTTTTTATTGAAATTCGCTAATGAACTTTGCATTCCTTTTAATGCCGCTGAAAATTGTTTGTACGAACTTTGAAGGATTTTAACGCAGAATAATTGAATTACCATTGACGAAGGAGGAATTTAATTTGAGTGAGACACAAGAAAAAATTTTTGATAGAGACGATAAAAATTATTTGCCCGTATTTAATCGCTACAAAATAGTTTTGGATCACGGCGACGGCGCGTACGTTTACGACATCAACGGTAAAAAGTACGTAGACTTTTTAGCGGGAATTGCAGTTAATGTTTTGGGTCACGCATACCCGCCACTTGTCGACGCCATTTCAAAGCAAGCGGCTAAATTGATTCACGTTTCAAATTTATACTATACTGAACCGCAAGCTAACGCCGCCGCTAAACTCGTGGAACTTTCTGGACTTGACCGCGCATTTTTCGCAAATTCAGGCGCGGAGGCTAATGAAGGCGCTATAAAAATTGCCCGTAAGTTCGCGCATTCAATCGACGCTAATAAATCCCAAATTATCACGGCATGGGATAGTTTTCACGGGCGGACGCTTGCAACTTTGACTGCGACTGGTCAGCCGAAATATCACAAAGGTTTTGAGCCTTTGCCCGCTGCTTTTGACTACGTAAAATACAATGACATTGACGACCTTGAATCAAAAATCAGCGATAAGACCTGCGCGGTTATGCTTGAAACAATTCAAGGCGAAGGCGGCGTTTATCCGCCGAAAGATGATTATTTGAAAAAAGTTCGTGAACTTTGCGACAAACACGGCGCACTTTTGATTCTCGATGAAATTCAATGTGGAATGGGACGTAGCGGAAAATTTTTTGCTTATGAAAAGTACGGCATCAAGCCCGATATTGTCACGTTGGCGAAGGGACTTGCAGGCGGCGTACCTATTGGCGCGTTTATCGTCACGGAAAAAGTTGCACAAGCTTTTCACGCTGGCGATCACGGTACAACATTCGGCGGAAATCCACTTGCCTGCGCGGCGGCTAACGTTGTACTTGACACGATACCGAATGAAAAATTTTTATCGCACGTTGACGAAGTTGGCAAATATTTTAAAGATAAACTCATTGACTTGCAGAAAAAATATTCCGACCAAATTAGCGAAGTTCGCGGCGAAGGTTTAATACTTGGCTTGCAATTTTCTAATCCAAAACTTAAAGGCGTTGAAATTGTCAATGAATGTATGAAACGCGGCGCGATTATAAATTGTACGGCTGGCACGGTGTTAAGGTTTGTACCGCCTTTAATCGTGACTGCCGCGCAGATTGACGAAGTTATAAGTATTTTAGATGACGTACTGAAAGGAGCGTAAAAATTTTGGCTAAAGATAACGGCGATTTTATTTCCCTGCACGATTTAAATCCAGGTCAAGTGGAATATCTTTTAGACTTCGCGCTGGATTTGAAGACTACGTACCATACGGGAAAATTTACACCAGACCTTTTGAAAGGTAAAACGCTGGGAATGATTTTTGAAAAATCTTCGACGCGGACGCGTGTTTCATTTGAAGTTGGAATGTACCAACTCGGCGGTACGGCACTTTTCCTTTCAAGCAGAGATTTACAACTTGGACGTGGTGAACCGATTAAAGATACTGCGCGGGTACTTTCAAGATATTTAGATGGAATAATGATTCGGACTTTTGGTCACGACAGGATTATTGAGTTGGCGCAAAATTCTACAATTCCAGTAATAAATGGGCTTAGTGATTTACTGCACCCTTGCCAAGTGTTGACAGACCTTTTCACAATCCGCGAATTTAAGGGTAAGCGTCTGCACAATTTGAAAATGGCTTACGTCGGCGACGGTAATAATATGGCTAATTCGTACCTTTACGGTGCGGCAAAAGTCGGAATGACTTTGACAGTTGCGACGCCGAAAAGTCACAAGCCCAATGCTAAAGTTTTGCGGACTTCTGCACTTGACGCTAGAAAAACTGGCGCTGAATTGAAATGGACGGAAGATCCAATCGAAGCGGTGAAAGACGCTGACATTGTGGCGACTGATACTTGGGCAAGTATGGGGCAGGAAGATGAACACGAAGCACGTAAAAAGATTTTTGCGCCGTATCAAGTCAACGCCGAACTTTTGAAACACGCTGATAAAGGCGTTATCGTTATGCATTGTCTGCCAGCTTATCGCGGTGAAGAAATTACAGAAGATGTTTTTGAGGACAACGCAGAGGTTATCTTTGAAGAGGCTGAAAATCGTTTGCACGTACAAAAAGCGATTATGGCAACTTTAATGATGGATTGAAAAAATTAAAATTGCTATTATCCTAAATCCATTGACAACTTTAAATAAAAAAATTTTTTTCTCATAACGAATCAATTTCCCTGTAAATGCGCGGGGAAGTTTTTTTAATGCGATAAAAAAAGGGAATTTTGGAAATGTAGGGAATATATAGACGGTGTAGACGTTGGAGGTACGAAACGTGGACTACGTGGACTTAAGCGAGCAGATTAGACTTTTACAAGGTAATTTAAAAATTCATGATGTGATAGAAAAATCTGTACGCTTAAAGAAAGATGGCGAACTTTATCGCGGACGTTGTCCCTTTCACGAAGATAACGGCGAATCGTTAATTGTCAATCCTGCGGCTGGAAAATTTTATTGTAGCGGCTGTCACGTTGGCGGCGGTGTCCTGCAGTTCCTTTCCTCAATAAAGCAAGCTAGCTTTATCAAAACAGCTGAAGAACAAGCTGAAAATTTTAACATAAATTTGTACGTGCAACCTAAAAATTTTAACGAAGAAAAAGTTGTACGTGATAAACGTGAACTGCTTGAAATTAATGACTACGCGCGAGATTTTTATCACGAAATCTTAACTTCTACGGCAGACGGCGACTCCTGCAGGAAATATTTGGAATCGCGTGGAATTACTAACACTGCGATTGAAAAATTTAAATTAGGGTTCGCGACGAGTGCTGAACGTCAACTGGCAAAATTCCTTGACGACTACGACTTCAAATTTGCGTTGATGTTTGAAGCTGGATTGATTGAACGCATGGAAGATAAACTCTTCGACAAGTTCCGCGAATGTATCACAATTCCGCTATTAGACTTTTTTGGACATACTACGGTGATTGTTGGACGAGACTTTCATTTTGACAAGAAAAGTTTTTATGAAACTGACGGCGTCAAGTCCGAATACGTTTACCCTACAGAAAATCCTATCTTCAATAAGCAGAAGTTACTTTTTGGATTTGAAACGGCTAAACTTTCTATAACTCGGTCTAGAAAAGTTATTGTCGTCGAAGGAGCTTTAGACGTAATTACTTTCAACTGCGCGGGCGTTGAAAATGTTGTAGCGACGTTTGAAAAAGATTTTAATTCTGAACACGCAGATTTTTTGAATAGCTACGCTAAAGAAATTATTTTTTGCGTAAAAAATGGCGATGAATTACAGCTTGAGGAAGAAACTTTACGAACGGTGCGCATTAATGACGGAAATATTTTTGTGGCAACCTTCCCGAAAAATCCTGCTGAATTTATTGTAGAGTATGGCAAGGAAATTTTCCTGAAACGTCTAGAAAATCTTTCAACCTTCGATAACTATCAGTATGCAAAGAAAACTTTTTCCACAAATATTTCGTCAAGAGAAATTGTTCCAGCAGTTCTGAAAGATGAAATTCTACCACTTCAAAAAATTGGCGAAACGATTTTAAAAAGAATGTGGCATGAACCTAAACTTTTGGAGTATACATTAGCGATTCTGCCGAAAACTATTTTTTCTGAACTGCATCAAGAACTTATTGAGTACTTGGAAATATGCGCAGAGGAAAATAAACGTCCTAGTAAGGCTAGCGCTAAAATGTATTTGGGAGATAAATCCGATGACGAACTTTTAGACAAACTTTGCAACGCGGATATTTCAAATGAACTGGAACGAAAAGCTTATGAAGAAGCTATAGATTATCTTGGGCGTAAAGTTCATACATCCAACCGCTATGAAAGAAAAATTGAAGTCCTTAAGGACGGAGCAATTTCTCATAAAAAATTAAATGATTACAAAAATTCTTTTGAATATAGTGATTAGGTAATAGAAATTTTCCTACAAGCTAACAACTAGCTTGAAAATAAATCTGTGACTTAAGGAGGTGAAACCGTTACTGTCTTTAACTAGACTTGAAATAGTAACGGGGCTTCGTATGTCAAGCGAAAGCAAAAATAAGGCTACGGTTGAAACCAATTCAAACGCAAATAGCGGCTCTCAACAAATAGTCGCTAAGCTATATGAAAGAGCCGTGAGGAATGGCGGCAAATTGTCTTCTAGTGAATTGCAAGAGGCAGTTAGTAGCCTTGATTTAGACGTAGAAAAATCCATTGAAGAAATTGACAACGTCTACTACGAATTAATGCACAAGGGCATTGCAATAGTGGACGATGATGGGATAGACGAAAAAATTGACTCTGGCATTGACCAAAATATTGATGAAATTTCTGACACTAATTTTGAACAAAATGAAACTGCCTTTTCTGAAAAAATAGATTCTACTGGCTTGCATGAAATAATTGGACAAACAATTCTTCAAGATACTGATTCGCCAAATTCTGAACTTCCTACCGTCGAAGATCATACGCCAATTAAAACTAGTGATCTTCCTGACACTACTGGTATTGACGGCGGAATTGATGATCCTGTTCGTATGTACCTTAAAGAAATTGGGCGCGTACCGCTTTTAACTGCCCAGCAGGAAGTTGAACTGGCTAAACTTATGGAAAATAAGGATAAAGATAGAGAATCAGCCTTGCAAGCGCAAAAAGATTTAGCTGAAGCGAATTTACGCCTTGTCGTAAGTATTGCTAAACGTTACATTGGGCGCGGAATGTTATTCCTTGATTTGATTCAGGAAGGCAATCTTGGACTGATTAAAGCCGTTGAAAAGTTTGACTACAAGAAAGGCTACAAGTTCAGCACTTATGCAACGTGGTGGATTCGTCAAGCGATAACGCGAGCCATTGCCGACCAGGCGCGTACAATTAGAATTCCCGTGCATATGGTGGAGACGATTAACAAATTAATTCGCGTACAGCGTCAACTTTTGCAAAAATATGGGCGCGAACCTACACCAGATGAAATTGCAAAGGAAATGGACGTTAGCGTTGACCGCGTCTTGGAAGTTATGAAAATTGCTCAAGAGCCTGTATCTTTGGAAACGCCAATCGGTGAGGAAGAAGATTCACATTTGGGCGACTTCATAGAAGATCGCGAAGCGCAAGCGCCAGCTGATGCCGCTGCTGATGTACTTTTACGCGAGCAGTTGACGGAAGTTTTAGGCACGTTGACTGACCGTGAAAAGCAAGTTTTAATGCTACGTTTTGGCTTGCAGGACGGCAAGGCGCGTACACTTGAAGAAGTCGGCAAAAATTTCAAAGTTACACGTGAACGTATTCGGCAGATTGAGGCTAAGGCGCTTAGAAAACTTCGTCATCCCAGCCGCAGTAAAAAGCTTAAAGATTTTTTAGAATGATAAAATTTTTGCAATTCGTTTTCTACTTGGAAGGCGGGTTGCAAATTTTTTTTGTAAGTTGAAATTGTCAAACAAGTCTGTTATACTTTCAAAAAAATTTTAATGAGAGGTGAATTTTATGAAAAAATTTGTAGCGTTTTTGTGCGGCGCGGCGGTTGCACTTTCGGCGCTGAATTGTTCCGCTACCGTTTCATCAGATAAAATTGCGCTTGCTGATATTCGTCCAGGAATGACAGCTGATGAAGTTGTACGCATTGCAGGTCAGCCAAATTTCAAAAGTGACAATGGACACGAATGGCACTATAACAATTTTGGAATTAAATTTGAAGATTATCGACCGAATATCGTTGAAGAAATTGAAACGCGCGTCAATTCCGCTAGTACCCCTGCTGGCGTTTATGTTGGACAAAGTGAAAGCGTTTTAAATTCAACTTACGGCGCCGCCGATAAAGTGGAACGTGATAAATATTCCACCGAGTACACCTACTACAGCGACGATTATTCTTTAGCAATCGAATTTAAAGTTGTCAACGGCGTCATCTACAAAATTGAATGCAAACTTTGCGATTAAAAAAATTTATCGTGACAAATATTATATTTGATTGTACAATGACTTGTACGAAGTTTTTTGTACAAGTTATTTTTTATACAATTTTTGAGGTTGAGAATGAAATTTTTTTGTACGACGATTTTAATTTTGATGACAATTTTAATGACAAGTTGCGGTATTGACGATTCGCCAGAAGTTGCTTTCAATGAAATTCAAAATGCGATACACGATCGGGACTTTGAAAATTTTTCTGCGCGGGTAGACACGGAAAAACTTTTTGCGCAGATTTACGAAGACGCTACGGTTGAGCTTGCTAAAAATTGTGACGCCTTCAAAAAAAAATATCCTAAAGACCCGTACTTTCAGCACGACGGCAATTTTATCACGGAGTACAACGCCACACACCGCGACTTGCATTTAAATTTTGCGCGTGAATCGATGAAAGCTTACTTCGCTAAACTTCCCGAACCAGATGAGCCGCACGATAACCCCTACGCTTACGTTGCCCATGAATTTGAAAGATTGTATTTAGTATCGACGGCGACAGTTGAGGACGTGAATATTGACGGCAATTCAGCTACCGTAACCGTTAAAGTGGAAGGCGATGGAAGTTTGCGCGGAATGTTTATCGGCGTGTTGACGTTCAAACTTGGATTTGAAAAAATTGGCGACAAGTGGACGCTTACGAAAATTGAAAATATCGACGAATTGACGCCGACACTTGTTGACAAAGCAGAATTGATTTGGATTAACCTTTGACGATTAGGAAACAATTCTTAATTTTTAATTCTTAATTCTTAATTCCTTGAAAGGAGTGCTTAACTTGGCAACTTTTTACAATGAACCCTCACACACTTTTGGAGAATTCTTACTCATACCAGGTTACTCGTCAACAGATTGCATTCCACAAAATGTTGACCTCTCCACGCCGTTAGTAAAATTCAAACGCGGCGAAGAACCGAAATTGACGCTCAACATTCCAATGACTTCCGCAATTATGCAGTCCGTCTCCAACGATACAATGGCGATTGCGCTTGCTAAGGAAGGCGGCGTTTCCTTCATTTACGGTTCACAATCCGTCAAGGAACAAGCGGCTATGGTTGCCCGTGTCAAAAATTATAAGTCTGGTTTCGTTTCAAGCGATTCAAATTTAAAACCTACGACGACCCTTCGTGAAATGCTTGAACTTCTCAAAGAAACAGGGCATTCAACAATGGCGGTTACTGATGACGGCAAGCCTACTGGCAAACTTTTAGGTATTGTTACAAGCCGCGATTACCGAATAACTCGTATGACTGGCGACGAACTTGTAAAAGATTTTATGACGCCGTTTGAAAAGCTGATTTACGCGGACGCCGACACTACAACCCTCCCTATGGCTAACGATTTAATCTGGGAAAATAAATTAAATATGTTGCCGCTCGTCGATAAGAAACAGCGTCTTCGTTACATGGTATTCCGCAAAGATTATACCGATAACAAAACAAATCCGCTTGAACTTATCGACAAAAAGAAACGCTACATTGTTGGCGCTGGCATTAATACGCGCGATTATGCAGAAAGAGTTCCAGCACTTTTGAAGGCTGGCGCTGATGTACTTTGTATTGATTCATCAGAAGGTTTCAGCGAATGGCAGAAAATCACGCTTGAATACATTCATAAAAATTTTGGCGACGACGTAAAAGTTGGCGCGGGAAATGTTGTCGACGCTGACGGCTTTAACTTTTTAGCTGACGCTGGCGCAGACTTCGTGAAAGTTGGAATTGGCGGCGGCTCAATCTGCATTACTCGCGAGGCTAAAGGCATTGGACGAGGTCAAGCAACGGCAGTTATTGACGTTTGCAGGGCGCGTGACGAATATTTTAAAAAGCACGGCGTTTACATTCCAGTCTGTTCAGACGGCGGCATTGTTCATGATTATCATATGACGTTAGCACTTGCAATGGGCGCAGATTTTCTTATGCTCGGCAGATATTTTTCACGTTTTGACGAATCGCCTACCGATAAAATTAGAATCAATGGCACGTACTACAAAGAATATTGGGGCGAAGGGTCTAACCGTGCGCGGAATTGGCAACGCTACAATTTCACGAATGATGCTAAACTTTCCTTTGAAGAAGGCGTCGACTCCTACGTTCCCTACGCTGGACCATTAAAAGATAATATGAGTACGACGCTTGCTAAAATTCGTTCGACAATGTGCAACTGCGGCGCGTTAAATTTGAAGGAACTGCGCGACAAGGCGAAAATAACTTTGGTATCGGCTACAAGTATTATTGAGGGCGGCAGTCACGACGTAATTTTACGCGATCAAATTGGCGTATAAAATTTTTGTGGAGAAATTTTAAGTGATAATTCGACCTACTACAAAATTTTTGCTGGCGGAATCTTTCAAGGAACTTTCGCAAAAAAAATCTGTAGATAAAATTACAATCAAAGAAATTACGCAGAATTGCGAACTTACGCCGCAAACTTTTTACAATCACTTCCGCGATAAGTACGACTTAATCGCTTGGATTTACTCAACGCCGATAGCCGACATCGTGAATAAAATTGACAATGACCGCTACACTTTGAAAAATTCTATCGCTGATGTTGTGAAATATTTTTGCACCAACAAAGATTTTTTAAAAAATTTGATGCTGAATACTAGTGGACAAACTTCCTTTATAAATTACGTTGCGAAGTCTCATATAAAAATTTTGTCGGACTATATAAAGCGGACTCAACAAATTGAAACTTTGTCACGTGATACAGAAATTTTTGTAAAAATTTATTGCTACGGTACGGTCTGTACTTTGTGCGAACTCTTGATAAAGCCTTCTTCAATTTCTACCGATGAACTGGTAAAATTTTTTGTAGACGCATTGCCTAATCCCTT
>CAMJAZ010000033.1 GCA_946403735.1 uncultured Selenomonadales bacterium | reverse complement strand
ACTTTGGCTCAGTAGACGGCGACCCAGCGGCGGCAATGCGTTATACAGAAGTTCGTATGTCGAAAATTGCCGAGCTTATGTTGCAGGACATTGAAAAGGAAACTGTTGACTTTGTCCCCAACTACGACGAATCTTTAAAAGAGCCGTCAGTACTTCCCGCGAAATTTCCACAGCTTTTAGTAAACGGTACGTCAGGAATTGCAGTAGGTATGGCGACAAACATTCCGCCGCATAATATGGGCGAAGTTATCGACGCGACGTTACTTTTAATCGACAATCCCGACGCTGAATTGGGCGACCTTATGGAAAAAATTCAAGGTCCAGACTTTCCTACTGCCGCTCAGATTTTAGGTACAGACGGAATAATTGACGCTTATAAAACTGGACGCGGTTTAATAAAAATGCGGGCGAAAACTGAAATTGACACGTTGCCCAATGGTAAGCCGCGAATTATTGTTACAGAACTTCCTTACCAAGTCAACAAGGCACGATTGATTGAAAAAATTGCCGACCTTGTACGCGAAAAGACGATTGAAGGTATTACCGACCTTCGCGATGAATCAGACCGCGATGGTATGCGAATTGTTATGGAACTGCGCAAAGATGCTAACCCGCAAATTATGCTGAATCAACTTTTCAAGCATACGCAAATGCAAGATTCTTTCGGCGTGATAATGTTGGCGCTTGTCGACGGTAAGCCAGAAGTTTTGACGTTAAAGCAGGTACTTCAACATTACATCAAACATCAGGAAGAACTTGTTACGCGCAGAACTAAATTTGACCTTGCGAAGGCTAAGGCGCGGGAACATATTTTAGAAGGACTTACGACGGCGATTGATAACCTTGACGCCGTTATTAAAACTGTTCGCGAAAGTGCAACCGTCGTAAAAGCTAAAGAAGATCTTATAAACCAATTCAACCTTAGCGATCTTCAAGCGCAGGCAATTTTAGATTTACGCTTGCAAAAATTAACTGGGCTTGAACGTGAAAAGATTGAAACTGAAACACGTTTCGTCAAGTCGGCTATTGAAAAGTTTAACGATATTCTTAGCCACGAAGATAAAATTTTGGAGATTATCAAAACTGAATTGCTTGCCGTCAAGGAAAAATATAATGATGAACGGCGCACGGAAATTATTCGGGAAGAAGTTCAAATTAAATTCGATGAGGAAGATTTAGTCCACGACGATGACATTGTAGTCACGATGACACGCGGCGGCTACGTCAAAAGAATTTCCCTTGCCACGTATAAAAATCAAAAACGCGGCGGAATTGGCGTCACTGGCATGAGTACTAAGGCTGAAGATATTGTCGAACACATTTTGATAACGACGAATCATCACACGATTTTATTTTTCACGAATCGTGGGCGCGTCTTTCCACTTAAAGCTTATCAGATTGTCGAATCAAGCCGCGTTGCTAAAGGCGTACATATTGGCAATTTAATTCCGCTTGACGCTGACGAAATGGTAACCGCGCTGATTAAAGTTAAAGATTTTGACCCGACCCGCTACCTTTTCATGGCAACGAAAAAAGGTATTGTCAAGAAAACTCAACTGTCCGAATTTAATGCGGCGGCTAAACGTGGCGTCATTGCTATCAAACTTCAAAAAGGCGATGAACTTATTGCCGTTAAGTTTACCGAAGGTGAACGCTACGTAATTTTAGGTACGGCTAAGGGTAAAGCGATTGTCTTTGCCGAAGAGGAAGTACGCGCACTTAGCAGAGCTACGCAAGGTGTACGCGGGATAAAGTTACAGCGCGGCGATTATGTAGTTGGTATGGACAAACTTAGCGATGATGCGGAACTTTTGACGGTTAGCGCGGAAGGTTACGGCAAGCGTACTCCTACGTCTGAATATCATCCACAATCGCGTGGCGGCGTTGGCGTTATCAATATGAAAGTTACGGAAAAAACTGGCGACGTTATCGGAATTAAAGTTGTTCGACCCGACCGCGATTTACTTTTAATCACGACTGAAGGGCTTGTCATTCGTACAGACGTTTCAGCCATTTCAGTTATCAGTCGTAACACGCAAGGCGTTATGCTTATGAAGACTAAGCCCGACGATAAAGTTGCCGCAATGGCTACCGTCGTATCCAAAAGCGACGAAGGATGAAATTTAATTAAGAATTAAGAATGTAGAATTATGAATGTTTAGTGATTATGACAGCTTACGTAAAATAATTAAGACTTCGTGGAAAAAATTTTTCTTCGACACTAAGTCAATGAAAATTTCCTTCGACTTCTGCAAATCTTTGAATCGTGACAAATATTTTTTCTGCAAGGCGACGTAACCTGCAGGCGAAATTTTCGGCGAATCGGTAAAAGCAATTTCAAGGCGTCTGACCTTCAATGCAAGGGACTTGACGCCAATTTTTTTTGCCAACGTTTTAACTCGTGCAACGTTCAGCAGATTTACTACTGGCTCTGTTGGTTCGCCGAATCTGTCAATAATTTCGTCCAGCAAATCGTCAATTTCCTTTTCATCTTTCACGACGGCTAACCGCTGATAAATTTCAATCTTATGCATTGAATCCGAAATAAAATTTTTGTCAATGTACGCCTCAACTGGCAAGCTTATTGTAGGGTCGGGCGCAATTTCTTTTGGCGCATTCTGTTGTAGACGACTAACAGCTTCTTCCAAAAGTTGACAGTACATTTCAAAACCAACGCTTGCAATATGCCCGTGCTGTTGAGCGCCAAGTAAATTTCCTGCGCCGCGTATTTCCAAATCACGCATTGCAATTTTAAAGCCGCTACCAAGTTGTGCAAATTCTTTCATAGCTTGCAAACGTTTCTGCGCCTGTTCGCTTAAAATTTTTTCGCGCTGATGAATAAAGTACGCAAAAGCCATTTGACTTGACCTGCCAACTCTGCCGCGCATTTGATAAAGTTGCGCCAAGCCAAAATTATCTGCGTCGTAAACAATAATCGTGTTAGCGTTGGGAACGTCAAGCCCATTTTCAATTATCGTCGTCGAAAGTAAAACATCGAACGCGCCTTCGTAAAAATCCATCATCACGCTTTCCAAAAAAATATCTGACTGTTGACCGTGCGCCGTCTGAATTTTCGCCTCTGGTACAAGTTCCGAAAGTCTTGTGTACATTAAGTCAATAGTTTCAATCCTGTTGTAGACGAAGTAAACTTGACCGCCGCGACGAATTTCCCTGCGTATCGCGTCCGCAATAACTTCGTCGTCGTCCGCTATAACGTAAGTTTGAACTGGAAAACGATTTTCAGGCGGCGTCGTTATTAAACTCATATCCCGCGCACTTACAAGCGACATATGCAAGGTACGCGGAATTGGCGTTGCACTTAGCGCCAGTACGTCAACGCCAGCCGTTAGTGAACGAATTTTTTCTTTCTGTTTTACGCCAAATCTTTGCTCTTCGTCAATTATCAACAAGCCTAAATTTTTAAACTCAACTTTAGAATTTAAAAGTGAATGCGTGCCGATTAAAATATCAACCGTACCTGCGCGGACTTTTTGTAAAGTTATTCGCTGTTCCTTCGGTGTACGGAAACGGCAAACTACATCAACAGTTGGCGCAAAATTTTTTAAACGTTCGCTGAAAGTTTGATAATGTTGCTGGGCTAAAACGGTCGTCGGTACGAGCATTGCAACTTGCTTTCCATTTACAGCCGCCTTGTAAGCCGCGCGAATCGCAACTTCAGTTTTGCCAAATCCAACGTCACCGCAAATTAATCTGTCCATAGGGCGTGAGCTTTCCATATCAGCTTTAACGGCGTCAACAGCTTGCAACTGTTCGGCAGTTTCTTCGTACGGAAAATTTTCTTCAAACTCAATCTGCGTGTCATCATCAGGCGCGAAGGCGTAACCTTTAGCAGCCATACGTTTAGCGTAAATTTCAATCAACTTTTCGGCAATATCTTCAACCGCCGTTGCCGCCCGTGACTTTGCGCGTACCCAATCGCCAGTGTTCAATTTCGACAAACGCGGTACAGAATTTTCACCAGCAATATATTTTTGCAGACGGTTGACAGCTTCAGTCGGCAAGTAAATTTTATCGCCGCCACCGTACTGAATGTGCAGATAATCTTTTTTTACGCCGTCAAGTTCAAGCGTTTCAATGCCAAGATATTTTCCAATGCCATTTGTCGGGTGGACGACGTAATCTCCCGCGTGAATTTCGCTGAAATGTTTAATCGGATCGCCAGCGTAATTCGGCTTAGTGTGTCGGCGTTCGCGTTGACTGCCGAAAATATTTTTTTCAGTGATGACTGCAACGTTAGCGGCTGGGAAAATAAAGCCTTCCTCAAGCGTATTAAGTTCAAGAAAAATTTGTTTGCCAGTGGGAAATTTATGTACGTCCAAAAGATTTTTAATTCTGTCCAACTTTTTCTGCGCGGAAAATGTTATAAAAATTTTTCTGCCAAGTTTAAGTTGCGCTTTAATTTCGCTAAGGAAAAAATCCATTTGCGCATTGCAAGCCATAACGGGTTCAGTTTTAATTTGCAAGCCGTGTCCCAACGTTTCAAGGCAAAATTTTCCGTCAAAGTTGACAAGTTCACCGTAGGAAAAAATATTTCCAGCCAGTTCGGCGTCTTCCTTAGTGAGGGCGTCAATTTTTTCTGCAAGCCGCGCAGGTTCATCGAGTATAATTTTTTCCGCGCAGGTTAAAACAGGTTCGGCGTCAAAATTTTCATCAGCATTGACAGGTAAAATATTTACAGCGTCAACATTTTTTACGGAGCGCAAAGTTTCCGTGCTAAGTTCGCGAATCGAATCAACACTTTCATCAAAAAATTCAAGGCGAAATGGCGCGGGCGAATTTATCGGGAAAACGTCGACAATGCCACCGCGTACGCTGAATTTGCCGATAGAATCAATTTCCGTAGCGCGTTCATAGCCGAATTTGACAAGTTCGTTTAAAAATTTTTCCAGTGAAATATTTTGACCGAGTTTAATTTTAATCTGCGCGGAAATAAAATTTTTGCGTGAAAAATCTTTCGTGACGATTGACGCAGGCGACGCCAAAACTATGATTGATTCGCCGTTCAAAAGGCGCGTTAAAAGTTCAAGGCGGCGTGATTTACGTTCAAGCCCAACGACGCCAGCACGAACTTTGAAAAGGTCGACTTCAGGAAATGCTTCGACGGCGAAGTTAGGTAAAAATTCTTGCAAGTCAGATTGCCACGCAGAAATATTTTCGCGTTCCGTAACAATCATTGTAGGGCGAGGCTTTTTAGCAAGTGCCGCCGCGACAACTGCAACTTTTGCCGTGCCAGAAAGTCCAGCGATTGAAAAATCTTTTCTGCGCGGAAAAATTTTTACTACGTCGGCAACATCTTTGTCTTTCAAAATAAGTTCCAAAATTTTACTCATTGCTTGAAAATCATCTCATTTCGCATTGAAGATTTTTTTTTCTATGATACAATTTCAAATAAACAAATTTATGTTTAAAGGTGATTTTATGATAAAACTTTCAGACCACTTCGACTATGGAAAGCTGATTGGTTTCACGTACCCAACAATCGGCGTACTTATCATTATGTCAGTTTACAGCATGGTCGACGGCTTTTTTGTTTCAAATTTCGTAGGGACAAGCGCATTTGCGGCAGTAAATTTTGTAATGCCATTATTGTTACTGCTGAGCTACGTAGGATTATTATTCGGCGAAGGCGGCGGTGCATTAGTCGGTAAAACGTTAGGCGAAAAAAATTACACGAAGGCGAATAGAATTTTTTCAATGCTGATTTACTTGTCGATAGTGATAGGCATTTTTTTAGCAATTATCGGCATAACATTTGTTGACGACCTATTAGAATTTTTAGGCGCAGAAGGTGAACTGCTTGAACAAAGTATAACATACGGGCGAATAATTTTGATAGCCTTGCCGCTGAATATTTTGAATATGGAATTTTTATGTTTTGCGGCGACGGCAGGAAAACCGAAGTTTGGATTTTACGTGAGTTTAGCAACTGGCTTGACGAATATTTTTTTAGACGCGCTATTCATAATAGTTTTTGGCTGGGGATTGGAAGGCGCGGCAGTTGCAACTGCGATAAGTCAATTTGTCGGCGGAATTGTGCCTTTTATATATTTTAGCAAAAAAAATTCAAGCTTACTGCGATTGACTTCGGCGACGTTAGATATTGAAGCGCTTATGCAAACTTGCTTTAATGGCGTATCGGAATTAATGTCAAGTGTTTCAATGTCAATCGTCAGTATGCTGTACAACTGGCAACTTTTGAAGTACGCGGGCGAAGATGGCGTTGCCGCGTTCGGAATTTTAATGTACGTAGCTTTTATATTTGAACGCATCTACGTAGGCTATTCAATGGGGCTTGAACCTGTGGTAAGTTATCATTACGGCGCGAAAAATTATAAAGAATTGAAAAGTTTGTTGAGGAAAAGTTTAAAACTTTTAGCAGGCGTATCAATCATAACGTTTATGATTGCGGAAGTTTTTGCTCGACCATTGGCAGAACTTTTTGCATCAAATGACAAGGATTTATTGGAGATGACAGTACACGCATTTAGAATTTATTCATTTGCGTTTTTAATAGAAAGTTTTTCGTTATTTGCGTCGGCATTTTTCACGGCGCTGAACAACGGGTTAATCTCCGCAGTAATAGCTGGATTGAGGACGCTAGTATTTGAAGTTTCCGCCGTAATAATTCTTCCGCTGATGTTTGGCTTGAATGGCATATGGTTTTCAATGGTTGGCGCAAACATAATGGCGCTTATCGTTTCCGCCGTATTGTTAAAGCGTTATCAGCGAACATACAAATACTAAATTAAAAATTCTTAATTCTACATTCTTAATTCTGAATAAAAAAAAGCCGCCCTGCTGGACGGCAAAAAGTTTATGCTGGAAAAATTTTATTTGCGGACAAGTGACCCGCCACTGTAAATATATTCATCACCGTTGCTGAATCTGTACGTACTCGGCGCAGAATAATTAAAGCTGACTTTACTGTTGTTGTTAAATGTTATGTCGCCATAAGAATATCCTGCCGACAAAACGTCATCAATGCTGGCGTCTGGAAAATAAATTGTCATATTTTCTCCGTGATTGTAGATGTATTCCGAGCCTTGATTTTTATAATAAATGACTGTCGCGTCGTTAGCGTAGCTCCAAATTTGATCGTCACCAGCGCCGCCGTTAATTGTTGAATTTGAACTGTCATTTCTTATATAGTCGTCGTCTTCATTGCCTTCAATCCAAAGGTGCGAAGCAAGGCTGCTTGACGTGATATTATCTTGACCCGCGCCGCCTTTCAACGTTGACCAGCTACTATAATTTTGAATCGTATCGTTACCCGCGCCGCCTTCAACGCTGATATAAATCAAATTGACTGCGCTGTAAATTGAGTCGTTGCCGTCGCCACCGCTGACATTGACGTTTGAAGAATAATTTCTAATGGTGTCGTTACTGTTGCCGCCGATTAAGGTTACGTGTTCTCCATAATTGTCAAGTTTGTCTGCACCGTCGCCGCCAATCATTAAAACGTTGGAAGAATAAAAATTTACCAACATATCATCATTATTGCCGCCTTCAATCGTTGTCCAGTGGCTGTGATTTAAAATTGTATCTTCATCGCCGCCGCCTTGAATGTTTACGAGAATTAAATTTTCATCCGATAAAATCCAATCGTCACCGTCTCCACCAAGAATTGTAGCGTTAGAGGCACTATTGCCAATGTCATCGTCATTTTCACCGCCGTCAATCACAGCATTTTCACTGAAATTGTAAATTGTATCGTTGCCCGTGTAACCTTGAACGGTGGAGTTAGACGCATAGAAATTTCTGATTAAGTCGCCGCTACCGAAAGCGTAAATTGCCGAGCCTGCCGCAAAGTTGTCGATAGCGTCTGCGCTGTTCGTACCGTAAACTTGATTGTTAGGTATAAAGTTGCTGATGTTCGCCATTTTTAAATCTCCCTTCATCATACAAAAAATTACCTAACAAATTGTATACGCTGAAATTTCTTTTGTCCTTACCCGCCAGAACAATTTACAAAAAAATTTTTTTAAGTTTAAATTTTACTTTCATTAACCTTTTCAAAAGTATCTAAAATTTCCTGTTCAGGTTCGCTATCCATTTTGCTGACAATGTAAATTGCAATCAGTGAAAAAATAAAGCCAGGAACAATTTCGTACAAGCCGAGTAATTCAAATTGTTTCCAAACTAAAACGGTAATTCCGCCGACGATAATTCCCGCGATAACACCGCGCCGTGTTGTACGTTTCCAAAATAAACTCATCAATAAAGCTGGTCCAAATGCCGCGCCGAATCCTGCCCAAGCATACGCTACCATATCCAAAATGAAACTGTTGGGATTAAATCCTAAATAAACTGCGATTGACGCAATAATTAAAACTGACGCGCGGGAAATCCAGACTAATTCAGTTTGGTCTGCGTCTTTGCGAAGTAAAGTTTTATAAAAGTCCTGCGCGAATGCTGACGCCGCTACTAAAAGTTGTGACGATGCAGTTGACATTATCGCGGCAAGTACTGCTGATAAAACTACGCCTGCGATCATCGGCGGGAACAAATTATTTGTCATCACGAGAAAAACTTTTTCAGCGTCTGTGCCTTCAAGTGGCGTCGTCAAGTACACCGTACCGACCATTCCGACTGCTACTGCCGCCGCTAAACTTAAAATAACCCACGTCATTGCAATTCGTGTTGCTTGTGGAATTTCAGCCGTCGACTTCACCGCCATAAATCTAACTAAAATGTGTGGCTGTCCAAAGTATCCAATGCCCCATGCTAAAAGTGATACGACTTCGATAAATCCAATTTGTGAACCGTCTGGCTTTAAAAATGGGTCGAACATTGACGCTTTAAAGTTTGAAATTGCGTTAATCGTTTCGCCAAAGCCGCCCATTGCCATTGCCGCGCAGATTGGTACAACTAAAATTGCAAAGAACATCATCACGCCTTGAATAAAATCTGTACGGCTGACTGCTAAAAAGCCGCCTATTAACGTGTAGAATACGACAGAGCCTGCACCTAAAATTATTGCCAGTTGAAAGTCAAGTCCGAAGACCGTTTCAAATAATCTGCCAGCCGATACAAAGCCGCTTGACGTGTACAGTATGAAGAAAATTAAAATGAAAATCGCGGGGACAATTCGGAGCAAGTTTGAAGTGTCTTTGTAGCGATTCTGTAAAAATTCAGGCAGTGTTAAAGCGTTGCCCGCCAATTCCGTATAACGTCTTAATCTTGCAGCTACGAATTGCCAGTTTGCCCACGTACCTATTGCAATGCCAACGGCTATCCAGCCAGCATTTAATCCTGCTAAGTACGCAAAACCTGGTACGCCCATTAACATCCAGCCGCTCATATCGGACGCCTCTGCGGAAAGTGACGTTACCCACGCGCCAAGTCTACGGTTGCCCAAAAAATAATCGCTCATATTTTTTGTTTGGCGGTAGTAGTAAACGCCGATCGCCATCATACAGCCAATGTAAAATACAAAGGCGTTGATAATCATTACATCATTTGTCAAAATTTTTCCTCCTTAAAATGTAAAATTAGGAATACTTCAAAGTTTTTTCCGCTGAAAAAATTCTACAAATAATTCTACAAATCTTGAAATTTACCTGCAATACGTGTATTTAGTGAACTGGAAGTCGAAGTCTTAAGAATTGCTAAATTTATGGCGGTGTTTATTTTGGTGACACGGAATACAAAGAACTTCCAAATTTGATTCGCGACAATCCCATTTAAGCCCATTTTTGTGGTGAACGTGCAAGCCTTTGACGCTATAAAATTTTTTGCCGCATTCTTGGCAAGTGTAATGATATTTTTCTTTCATTTGGCGCGACACTTTGTCCCAATCTTTGGGATAAACATTTAGCCGCGCAGTTATTTCATCATCAGCGGGCAAATCTTCAAAAAATTTTTTGTTGTCGTTACCCATGATTTTAAAAAATTCTTCAATGGAAAAAGTTTCATAAATAAATTTTTTTAAATCGTTGTCGACAAATTTATAATTTTTCCAATTTAATTTTTTTAGACAATGCTTGCAGACGTGCAATTCCGCTTCAATTTCTCCGTCACGATTATTGACAATGCGATTTACTGTAAATTTGCCGTCCGTTCGAGTTGATACAACGTATTTTTCGTAGTGATTATTTTTTTTCATTTGCGCCAAAGTTTGACAGCCGACAATGTGAAATTTATATTCAATCTTTTTATCCAAACAAGGCGAGAATACCCCCACCTCTAAGCGAAGCGTAGGTGGGGGATGAATCGCCCACACTGAATCAATATTACAATAGCGCCGAAAGGAGGTGAACCAGTGAAAATTACTCA
>CAMJAZ010000032.1 GCA_946403735.1 uncultured Selenomonadales bacterium | reverse complement strand
GTAAAATTAATTCGAGAAGAGTTGTGGTTGGCAGTTAAATCGTTCTGTTGTAAAAAATAACGTATCGGGCAAACGGTTAATCGCTACGGCGTAAAGGCACCCGATATTCAATGCTGCAAGTAGAAATATTTGCAGGGCTGTAGTCAGTCAGCCGAACGCGGTGGCGTAAGCTAACTGCAAGCCCCTAACGTGGGGTTACTGACGAGTCGTCGACGAATGACGGCTCAATTTTTTTATTTTGATATTTTGCCTATTGACATTTTGACAATAAGGGATTATCATAATGCGCGTGTTCACCGCTAAGGTCGACAATAAAAATTTTGGGAGGCAAAAATTTATGATTAAACCACTTGGTGACAGAGTTGTAATTGAAGTCGCCGAAGTCGAACTCAAGACTAAAAGCGGCATTATTATGCCCGAGACTTCAAAAGAAAAACCGCAGAAAGGTAAAGTTATCGCCGTTGGTACTGGCAAACTTCTTGATAATGGCAACCGCGCAGTTCCCGAAGTCAAAGTTGGCGACGACATCATTTTCAACAAGTACGCGGGCAGTGAAGTCAAAGTGGACGATAAAGAATATCTCATCATCCGCGAAAGCGATATTTTAGCAGTACTTTAATTAATGCGTAATGAATTTTAGGTAGTAGGTAGTAGTTAGTAGGAAGTAGGTAAAATCTAAGATCCTACTCCCTACTCCCTACCTCCTATTTCCTAACACTTAAAATGGAGGTAAAGTTTTTATATTATGGCAAAAGAAATTTTGTTTAATGAAGATGCACGCCGTGCACTTGGTCGCGGCGTTGACGCTCTTGCAAATGCAGTTAAAGTTACTCTTGGACCTAAAGGTCGCAACGTTGTACTTGAAAAAAAATATGGCGCACCGACAATCACTAATGACGGCGTAACCATTGCACGCGATATTGAACTTGAAGATCACTTTGAAAATATGGGCGCACAGCTCGTCAAGGAAGTTGCTACTAAAACAAATGACGTTGCTGGTGACGGCACAACTACCGCTACACTTTTGGCACAAGCTATCGTTCGTGAAGGTATGCGCAATGTAGTTGCTGGCGCTAACCCGATGATTATTAAAAAGGGTATCGAACTTGCCGTTAAAAAGCTTGTCGAAGAAATTAAAAATGCCTCAAAGAAAGTTGAAGGCAAAGACGCTATCGCGCAGGTTGCGGCTATTTCCTCTGGCGACGAAGAAATTGGACAGCTTATCGCTGATGCTATGGAAAAAGTTGGTAAAGACGGCGTTATTACCGTTGAAGAATCAAAAACTATGATGACCAACTTAAACGTTGTCGAAGGTATGCAATTCGACCGCGGCTACATTTCACCTTATATGGTTACTGACGCTGATAAAATGGAAGCAGTCCTCGACGATCCTTTCATTCTTATCACTGACAAGAAAGTTTCATCAATCGCTGATATTATGCCGATTCTTGAACAAATTGTTAAGAGTGGCAGACCGCTTGCGATTATTGCGGAAGATGTTGACGGCGAAGCGCTTGCAACTATCGTTGTAAACAAACTGCGCGGCACGTTCAAGGCGCTTGCAGTTAAAGCTCCTGGATTTGGCGACAGAAGAAAAGCTATGCTTGAAGACATTGCAATTTTGACTGGCGCAACTGTCATCAGTGAAGATGTTGGACGTAAGCTCGAAAGCGTAACGTTTGAAGATTTGGGAACTGCGCGTCAAATTCGTTCCACGAAAGAGGAAACGACTGTTGTTGACGGTGCTGGCGATAAGCAAGCTATTGAATACCGCGTTGCTCAAATTAAAAAGCAAATTGAAGAATCCACCAGCGATTTTGATAAAGAAAAACTTCAAGAACGTCTTGCAAAACTTTCTGGCGGCGTAGCGGTTATTGAAATCGGCGCGGCAACTGAAGTTGAAATGAAAGAAAAGAAACTCCGTATTGAAGATGCGCTTAACGCTACACGTGCGGCAGTTGAAGAAGGTATTGTAGCTGGCGGCGGCACGACGTTTGTTGACATTCTGCCTGTATTGAATGAAATTAAAGCGGCTGGCGATGTTAAAGTTGGCGTTGAGATTGTCAAACGTGCTATTGAAGAACCTGTACGCCAAATTGCTAACAATGCTGGTCAAGAAGGTAGCGTAGTTGTTGAGGCTGTCAAGAAAGCTGGCAAGGGCGTCGGTTTCAATGCGTTGACAAATGAAATGGTCGATATGATTGGCGCGGGTATTGTCGATCCTGCAAAGGTTGTACGTTCAGCATTGCAGAATGCGGCATCAATCGCGGCTATGATTCTTACGACTGAAACATTAGTTGCTGATAAGCCTGAACCTCCTGCACCTGCTATGCCTGCTGGAATGGGCGGCGGAATGCCTGGTATGATGTAATTTAGTAGCTGGTAGCTTGTAGCTAGTAGCTGTTGTCGATAGAAATTTTTAGTCTGTAGTTCAATTTGAACTGCAGTTTTTTTTTAATTCTACATTCTTAATTCTTAATTCTTAAGGCGGTGATTTAAATGAGGACATTTGATTCTTATTATGACAGCGAAGGCAACTACCATTCAGTTACTTATGAAGACGGCGTTTTGGTGTCGGATGTAATTACTTGGACAAATGTTGATGGCGGCTCCTCAAGCGGCAGTTCATCAAGCGGCAGAACTTCTGCTTATGATTCGACTGCCAATGACACAACACGCGGAGGCAATTCAAACTTTTCAAGTAAAGCCGTTTTAAGCGGAACTTCGGCGAATGACTCGTTAAACAATTTTGCTAACATCGTCACGGTTTACGGCGGCGGCGGCGACGATTTGATTTACAACGGTTGGTTCGGTAGCAATTCCATTTTGCAGGGCGAATCGGACAACGATAGCATTTTCAGCTACGCAAGTGATTCTCTGTTGAAGGGCGGCAATGGAAATGATTATCTTTACAGCGGCGAGGGCGGCTCAACTTTAATTGCTGGTAGCGGCGACGATAACATTTTAGTTGAAAAATATTCTAACTCTACGAGCGACAGCTACACGCTGATTGACGCGGGCAAAGGCAACGACAACATTAATTTATACTCCATAAAATCTTCGACGATTCTTGCAGGCGGCGGCAATGACACAATAACAGACACGGGACATTCAAACAGAATTTTCGGCGGCGACGGCGACGATTATATTAAAGGCGGCGGCTCTAAAAATACGTCCGCTGAAACGATTGTAGGCGGCAAGGGCGCTGATACAATCGAAATCATTAACGGTACGAGCGGCGACGCAAAAATTTATTACGCTGACGGCGATGGAAACGACATTATCACGGACGGATTTTCTTTCCTTAGCTTTCAAGATGATTTTTCCAACCCTAAAAATACAATTTATATCACGGGCGGCGCGTCATATTCAACAATGACAAGCGGCAGTGACATTGTTGTAAGCGTCGGCAACGGTTCAATCACGCTGAAAAATTCTGCAACATATGCAGGATATTTTTACCATTCGTACTTGAACATTGACACGCTTAGCAGCTTGATTGACATTCCGAACGTTGACGACGTCGACGACGATAATTCCGGTATGGAAAATTCCGCCTACACTTACAGCGGCGGCAATCAAATCATCAGCGATTATTCACAAGGCAAACAGATTAATCTTGCGACAGATTTTCAAGGTATCGGCTTGAACGGAAACAGTTTTTACGTAACTTCAAGTTCGGGAAGTTTGGAAATTCAAAATGCGCGCGATAAAGTCATAAGCTACGGCGACGCGAGCGGTAACCTCATTGCGTATTCTTATTTGGCAAGCGGCGGCGGCGAAATTGACGGCAGAAATATTTCACAGTTTGAAATTATCATCGGCGGCGATCACGTTGACAATCAAATTTACGCAGGAAATGGCGGCTCCAGTTTATGGGGCGGCGGCGGCGGTTCAGATACGTTGACAGGCGGCGACGGCTACGACGAATTTTTCTACGCGCTGGGTTCGGGCGACGACGTTATTAAAAATGCCAACAGAAATGATTTAGTCAATCTCTTGGGCGTTTCGCTTTCACAAATCACTGACGCCGCCATTAGTCTTGGCGAAATAAATATAAGTTTTTCGGACGGCGGACACTTAAAGTTGGAAAGTTACGCGCCCACAGGTTTTAAAGTTGAAGGTGTTACTTATGCCGCAGACAGAATAAATAAAACTTGGTACACAAAATAATTTGCGTCGACTAAATTTTTGTAAACCGTTTCTTTGCGAGATGGTCTAATTTTTTTGAAGGAGGAAAAATTTTTGGAGACGCAGGGGCTTACAATAATTCATACGGGCGACGGTAAAGGTAAATCAACGGCGGCATTTGGTCTGGCACTTCGTGCGTACGGTGCAGGGCTTAACGTCTTAATCCTGCAATTTATCAAAGGTAGGCAAATTTCTGGCGAACTTAAAGCGTTTGAACTGCTTACGAAAATTCCTGCTGAAAATAAAATTGCAGTGCGGCAATGCGGCTTAGGCTTTATCGACAAAAATAAAATTGATGAACACATTGCGGCGGCTGAATCGGCGCTTGAAGTTGCCCGCGCAGAAATTTTGTCTGGCAAGTGGGATTTAATAATTTTAGACGAAATAATTTACAGCGTGAAATTCAAACTTCTTGACGCTGAAAAAGTTTTGGAGCTAATAAAAATTCGTCCGCCTGAACTCCATTTAGTTTTGACTGGCAGGAACGCGCCACAAAGTTTAATCGACGCGGCAGACTTAGTGACGGAAATGACATTGATTAAGCACCCGTTCCAACACGGTATAAAAGCTCAACGCGGCATTGAATTTTGAAACTAAAAACGCCTTCCAACGAATTAAATCATTGGAAGGTGTTTTAGTTTGCCGAACTTACCTTGACTGAAAAAATTCAAGTTGTTATAAATTTTCCGAGTCAGAAGGTGGTCGGCTTACCTCTCAATTTAAATTGGGAGGTGATAGTTATGGAGATTATTCTGGTAATCTGTACGATCGTACAAACCATTGCTATCGTCTACGACGCCTTTTTCAAGGATTAACGTAGAAAAGCCGCCCTGAACCAGCGGCTATCCAATCGTAAACAAATTCTTCGAGAGGTAGCCGACGTGGCAACACCGGCTGACTCTTTTTAGCTTTTTTAGGAGATGATAGCGTTATCATCAAATGAATTTTAGCAGATAAAAATTTTACCGTCAACAAAATTTTTAATTAAAAACGCCTTCCAACGAATTAAATCATCGGAAGGTTTTTTTGTTTGTTAAGATTTTATGGGGAGTTATTGGAAGTTTACTTTTCAAAGACGACTACTTCAAACGGTCTCAAATTATCGGCGATGCCTTCATAGTTGCCTATAATTTTTTTGTAGCCTTCGCCAGTGTACGCAGACAAAGTTTTATCTTGCAGGGAAGTTTCAGTGCCGCGATAGTTGCAAAGTACAATCAATTCTTTATCGTCAAGAGTTCTGCGGTACGCAACAACGTCATTGTTTTCGCGTTCAATAAAGCTGATGTCGCCTTCCTGCACAATTTCATTTTCCTTGCGGAACTTAACCAGCATTTTGTAGAAATTCAAAATCGAATCGGAATCATTTTCTTCAACTTCGACGTTAATATTTTTGTAGTTGTCAGGCGGAATAATCCACGGTTCAGTAGTCGAAAAGCCAGCGTACTTTTCAGCCGACCATTGCATAGGTGTACGCCCATTGTCGCGGGAACGTTCGCCGATAATTTTCAACGCCTCATCTTTAGTTTTGCCCTGCTCCAATAAAATTTTGTAGTAGTTCAGACTTTCAACGTCGCGATACTGTTCAATCGACGTGTACTTAGCATTCGTCATACCAAGTTCTTCGCCTTGATAAATGTACGGCGTACCACGCATAAGGTGAATTGTTGCCGCTAACATTTTCGCAGACTCTTTCCAATATTTGCCGTCGTCGCCGAAACGTGAAACTGCGCGGGGCTGATCATGGTTGCACCAGAAAAGCGCATCCCAAGCGTTAGCCTTTACCATTGCAACTTGCCAATCTTCAAAAAGTTTTTTCAACGCGCCAATATCAGCAGGCATAAGCGCCCATTTATCGCCGCCTTTGTAGTCAACTTTGAGATGTTGGAAATGAAACACCATTGAAAGTTCGTGTTCGTCAGCACCAGAATATTTTATGCAGTTGTCAATGCTAGTTGATGACATTTCGCCGACGGTTATCATACCGTCAATGCCAGAATCGTGTACCAATTCTTTCAGATATTTGTGGATACGCTGACCGTCAGTGTAAAATCTGCGCCCATCGCCTTCGTTATCGTCAATAAATTCATCGGGCTTTGAAATCAAATTAACTACGTCGAATCTAAAGCCTTTAACGCCTTTTTTCTTCCAAAAACGTAAAACGTCTTTTAATTCTTCGCGAACTTCGGGATTTTCCCAGTTAAGGTCTGCCTGCGAAACATCGAATAGGTGCAAGTACCATTTCTTCAAATGCGGCACATATTCCCACGCATTTCCGCCAAACTTAGAAATCCAATTTGTTGGCGGCTTGTCAGGCGTACCGTCTTTGAAGATAAAGTAGTTTAAATATTTTTCTTCGCCTTTTAATGCGCGTTGAAACCATTCGTGAGAAGTTGAACAGTGATTAAAAACCATGTCAAACATCAAACCTATACCGCGTTTGTCAGCTTCCGCGATAAGCTCTTCAACGTCAGCCATTGTACCAAAACGTGGGTCAATCGCACGATAATCGGCAACATCATAACCATTATCATTTTGCGGCGAAACAAAAAACGGTGTACTCCAAATATAATCAACG
The DNA here is from genome assembly GCA_946403735.1 of uncultured Selenomonadales bacterium. GTDB lineage: Bacteria > Bacillota > Negativicutes > Selenomonadales > Selenomonadaceae > Quinella. The sequence continues at coordinate 3,616 of CAMJAZ010000032.1, read as the reverse complement.
CCCAAGCTTTTAATATAGTCCAATTTGTTGATAACTCCGCGAATATCGCCGATACCGTCGCCGTTAGAATCAGCAAATGAACGCGGATAAATTTGATATACGGTTGCGTTGCTGAAACGCATTTTTAACGCCTCCTCTAAGTAAGTAAAAATTTTTGAAAAATATAAATCTTGTCTATAACAAGGTAAAATTTTATTTGCGCAGGAAATTTCTTTTGTAAGTTGAAATATTTTTGATAGGTTTTTAGGAGGTGGAATCCATGTCAGAATTGAGAGCAGAAGCAGTAAATTTAATGCAAATAATTCCTGAAGAATATTTATCAAATATTATTCAGTATGCAAAAAAATTTGTCAACCTAGAAAAAGAAATTACCAGCGAAAAAGCCTTGCAAGCATTTTATACTTTGCGTGAAGAATCCAAATTAAACGGTCTTCAAAATATGTCCTTAGACGAAATAAATTCAGAAATAAACGCGGCACGAAAGGAAAAGTTGTGAAATATTTTGCGGTCATTGATACAAATGTTTTAGTTTCTGCCTTATTGTCGCCGAAAAATGACAGTGCTACCGTTCAAGTTATCGAAAAAGTTTTGAAAAGAGAAATTATCCCTCTATATAGTGACGAAATTTTAAGCGAATATACCAATGTTTTGAACAGAAAAAAATTTAATTTCTCAAAAGATGCGGTTGATTATCTTGTCGAAGCTATAAAAACTTTTGGGATTTTAAAAAATCCTTCAGATAACGAAATTTATAAAATAATTTTGGAAGATGAATACAATTACTTAATTACAGGAAATATAAAACATTTTCCGAAAAGTTCAAGAGTAATTACAGCAAGAGAAATGATAAATTTAATTGAAAATCTGAAATAAGAATTTCTTTGTATATGAAGATTATAGCGGACAATCGAAAAAATTTTTTCTTCGACTGTCCGCCGTTTTTTTTATAAATTTTTTAACACGTCGCTATAACAGTTTTGCCCGTTTTAGCTTGCATACCGCTTTTAAATTTAAAGTCAATGCCGTTTGCATTTGTGACGACGAAAACTGCCGTATCGGGATGACCTGCCTTTTTGATAGCGTCTTTGCTGAATTTAAGCAACGGTTGACCAGCTTTTACAATGTCGCCAACCTTCACCAAGTATTCAAAACCTTCGCCGCCCATACTTACAGTGTCAATGCCGACGTGAATTAAAACTTCTGCACCATTCGACAAAGTTAAACCGACAGCGTGTCTGCTGTCTTCCATAAGAACAGTTACTTTTCCAGAAACAGGAGCGCAAACAGTTTCATTTGAAGGGATAATCGCTAAGCCGTCGCCAACCATACCTTCGGAGAAAACGCCGTCGCCAATTTCTTTTAAGCTGATAACTTTGCCGTCGAGGTAAGCTTTAAATTCATTTTCGCTGACAAGATTTTTTTCAGCCTCTGCATTAGCCGCTTCAGCCGCCGCCTCTTCTTCAGCCGCTCTTTGTGCCGCTTCAGCTTCTGCGTCAACGCCTTTTTTCTTGCCAACCGCTACGGTTAAAACGAACGGTACGACAATAGCCGCTAACATTGCCAATGCGAAAGTGGGCATATACTGCGGTTGAATTGAAAGTATTCCAGGTACGCCGCCTACGCCTATTGCATTAGCCGTTGTAGTTGTCGATACGCATATGACAGCCGCACACGCACTGCCCGTCATACCGCAGATTAAAGGAAATAATCTTGGGATATTAACACCGAAAATTGCAGGTTCAGTAACGCCTAACCAACAAGATACCCATGCAGGAACGTTAATTTCTTGAGCCGCCGCATTTTTACGTTGCAGGTACATCATTCCCAAAACTGCCGAGCCTTGCGCAATGTTTGAAAGTGCAATCATAGGCCAAAGCATTGTGCCGCCATAGTCCGCGATTAACTGTAAATCTATAGCGTTCGTCATATGGTGCAAGCCAGTGATAACCAACGGAGCATAGATAAAGCCGAATATCGCGCCAAAAATTACGCGGAAGTCACCCGTAATGCCGCTGAATACTACGCTTGAAATTGCAGAGCCAATTTTCCAGCCGATAGGACCAAGTACAAAGTGTGCCGCGACAACCGTTAAAAGTAAACTGCAGAAAGGTACAATTATCATTGACACGACAGGGGGAACAATTTTTCTAAAAATCTTTTCTAGTTGTACTAAAACCAACGCCGCCAAAATTGCAGGGATAACTTGCGCTTGATAGCCAATCATATTTACCTGAAAGCCGCCAAAATCCCAATGCGGAATTTGATCTGGCGGAGTTGTAGCCACTGCATAAGCATTTAAAAGTTGGCTAGATACAAGCGTTAAACCTAAGACAATGCCTAAAATTGGAGTGCCGCCCATTTTGCGGACGACCGACCAACAAATACCGACAGGAATTCCAAGATGAAATACTGCTTCACCAATCAGCCACAGGAAGTGATCCATACCAGCCCAAAATGGACTAAGTTGGACAAGCGTTTTCGTACCGTTTTCAAAAAGATATAATGAATCAATACAATTTCTGAAACCTAAAATAAGACCGCCCGTGATAATCGCGGGAATTAACGGTGCGAAAATTTCAGCCGCTATTGCCGCCGCTCGTTGTAGAATGTTTTGATTAGCACCAGCCGCCGCTTTTACTGCATCTTTCGACACGCCTTCAATACCAGCAAATGCCGTGAAGTCTTTGTAAAATTCGCTTACGGTATTGCCGATAATAACTTGAAATTGACCAGCCTGCGTGAAACTGCCTTTAACAACTTTCATTGCCTCAATTTTTTTCACGTCAGCTTTTTTCGGGTCAACCAAAACGAAACGCATTCGCGTCATACAGTGAGAAACTGCCGCGATATTTTCCTTGCCGCCGACAAGTTTGAGCAGTTCTTCTGAATCTTTCGTGTAAGTACCCATTCGCATAACACCTCCAATAAAAATTAGACTAGACAAGTTTGCAAACTTTCTAAAACTTATATCATTTTTGTACGTACAAGTCAACAAAAATTTTAGAAAATTTTTATTTTTTATTCACGCCGCAACTTGTTTAGGTTATAATACAAGCAAATTTTTAGATTGGAGGGAAATGATATGACAGAAAGTAAGTTTGAGAAAATTTATACCGATTTGAAAACAAAAATCGAGACGCAAGAATATAAGTTTAATTCGTTTATTCCTTCCGAAAATGAGCTTAAAAAAATTTATGATTGTTCGCGCAGTACGGTACGCCGCGCACTTTCGGAATTGATTCATCGTGGCTACGTGCAAGTACGGCAGGGAAGTCGCGTCCGTGTAATTTACGAGCCAGTAGAACGCAATGTTTTTAAAATCGGCGGGATAGAATCTTTCAAAGAAGCGGCGATTAGAAACGGGTTCAGTTACGATACAAAAGTTGTATTGCTGGAAAAAATTTTTGCCGACGAGGAAATTTCTGCGCGGACAGGCTTTAAAATCGGCGATAAACTTTTCGACGTGCGGCGCGTACGGTACATTGACGGTAAAGCTTTAATTTTGGATAAAAATTATTTTCTCACGTCAGCCGTAAAATTTTTGACGGAGGAAATTGCGCGGAAGTCTATCTATGAATATCTTGAAAATGAATTGCATATGAAGATTATGACGAGC
>CAMJAZ010000031.1 GCA_946403735.1 uncultured Selenomonadales bacterium | reverse complement strand
CGAATTACAATTTGGAATTTGATATTAAAGATTTTGTCCCTGAAAAAACTACGGTCAAATATGTCGGCTGGAAGTACAAAGATTCTATTTTGGAAAAACCTACGCTTGGCAAGAACAATGCGTAATGAAAAATTACTTAATACTAACTACTCACTAAAAAGGAGTGAATTTTTTTTATGTATCTCGGAATTGATTTAGGTACAACTAATTCCGTCGTGTCGCGTTCATTCGTCGACAGAAATAATAATTTGGTTACGGAAGTTGTAAACATTGGGCAGCTGGACCAGGACAACTGGGAAAAACATCCGTCACTACCTTCAATGGTTTATTTTTCAGATGAAGGGCGCATTGTTGGACGTGAGGCGAAAAGGCAACGTTATCAAGATAGAGAACACGTCGTCACCAATGCTAAAAGATTTATGGGAACTAAGCATAGGTGGACGATTGACGGTGAATCTTTCGACGCTAAAGAAATTGGCGCTATCGTCTTGCAACACTGCAAAAAAGCTATCGACCGTGAAGGCAATATGAAGTACGACACGGTTGTCATAACAGTTCCCGCGTCATTCAATCCCGACCAAATTAGCGATACCATTCAAGCGGCGAAAATTGCAGGCTTTGAAGACGTTATAATTAAGCATGAACCTACTGCCGCGTTACTTTCATTTATCGACGAAGAAGCGTTGAAACAGCCGAAAGATCGCATTGTCGATTTCTCCACCAGTAAAAGAATTTTAGTTTTTGACTTAGGCGGCGGCACTTGCGATACTTCCGTTATCGACGTTAAAGTTGATGACGCTGGAATTATTTTTACTGAACGCGGCGTTGGACGTTATCAAGAACTTGGCGGAATTGATTTCGACGCTAAACTAGCAACTGGCTTGATGAATAATTTTTTCCAACAAGCTGGCATAATGGAAGGCGATTTGACGGACTATCAAAAAGATGAAATGTACCGCAAATTGTTACTTGGTGCAGAGACGATTAAAGAAAAAATTTCGTCAAGAATTGCCAATGCAGATTCAAGCGTCGACGTTGAAACGATTAGCGCTAAACATATCATTCCAGATTTTTACGACCATAAACCGCTTAAACTTGTTCTGACTAAAAAAGATTATGACGAGTACACGAAAGATTTGTACACCGACAAAAATATCCGTTTCAAAAGATTTGAAGACCTGGAGAAAAATAAAAATATCATAACGGTTATTCGTAAAACTTTGGAAGATTACGATATACCGCCATCGTCCATTGACTATATTTTTATGACTGGCGGAATGTCAAAATTTTTAACTGTCCGCCAAAAAGTTGAGGCGTACTTAAACAAGCCTATAATTATGCCTCAAAACCCAATGGACGCGGTAGCACGTGGCGCATCCATTTATCAGCATTACAAAGTAACAGATATGACTGACCGTAACGGTTCAAAAGGTACGGCGAAAAAATTTGACACTGGGACTGGCGAAATTTCACATAGAGACGGCATTACAGATCATATGATGTTGGCGGAAGCGATTTTGCTTGACGTGAATGAAGGTTTGCCTAAAATTATAATTCCGCGTAAAACTTTTGTCCCTTATGAAGGTGAAATTATTGGTGAATTCCGTACTTCATCGCCTTCGGGAATAAAGCTAAATATTTACGCCGCCGAAGATGAATTTGATTCATCAATGCGCTTGCAGAAAAGTCTTGAAAAAGCTTTTCGTTTCCCAGTACGGAGCGGTACGCCGTTCGACATTAAATATAAGATTAACGAAAACAAAGAAATTTCTATGAAAATCGTTATTGATGACGGCATACATAGTGACGAAATGGACTTGTCCGTTTACAGCGATTTTCGTATTGAGGAAAGAGATTTAAAAGTTGTCACGGAAGACGACATTTAATTTTAGTTAGTAGTACAAGTTACTAGGAGGTTTAAAAATGGCTAGAGGTACAACCTTAACTTCGCTGGAGGATTTAGCTTCAGCGGAAATAGAAATTCACAGGACGGTTGAAACAATCGATCCTAGAGATGAAAATATTGTAAATAACCGCGTCTTTGTCTGGAACTTTGAACGGGCAGATTTAGACGAATTTATAAATTATTTTCGACTTTATCGCGGAATGCAGGTAAACGCGGATTCGCGTCAAAAGTTGAATAGCCGCTTGAACGGTAAAGTAAATTCTATGCTAAATGAAGGATACATTCCAATAGAATGTATGCTTTATGCGTCGAAAGTCATCAACTCAAGAATTACGAATGACCATGAACTTATAGAAATTTTAGCTGAAAGAATACGTGATGTTTATCTGCGCAAGACAGATGCAAGTATTGAAGTTTTCAACAACATTTTAGATAAATGGTCGTCGTGGATACCGCTATTAAAAATCGTCATTACTGCAATAGGTTTGATTGGCGATAACGACGAATTGTTAGATATACTCTTTCAAAGATTTTCTAGCGATGAACAACTTAAAATTACCGTCTTTTTCGCTTTCATGAAAAATAAAAATGCGTCGAACTTGGATAGAGCCATGAAAATAGTTATGGGACTTCAAGAAAATGTTCAGATTGATGAACGTATTGGACGCGCTTTCACGAAGGAATTTATAAAGTTCGGGCAACTCGGCGCGAAGGCGCTTGAAAAGTACAGGGACAATCCTGGTATGAGCAAGCTCGGCAGAAGAATTTTTAATAAAATTCAAATTGAATCTGGCGTAAGTACCGATGCGGAAGATAGCGAATTGGACGCAAGCTATAGCATACTTGCTCGTAATTCTAAAAATGACCACGACGCATATCTAAAATTCCTGCAGTTTTGTGAAGAAACAAACGATAAACATCAAGCGGCATTTCTTTGTAGATTTTCAAGCGCTGACGTTGTGGAAGATTTCCTCAAAGATTATTTGTTGGACACGACGACTAAAACGTATTCAAGGGAAGTCGGCTTAATTTCGCTGGCTTATCTTAAAAGTAGCGGCTATAAAGATGCAAAAGATTTAATTCGTGAATTTAAGGATCGCCGTGAATGCCGCGATGGTTACCTTATCGCGATGATGATTGTTAATGACGCCGAAGCAATACAAAATTTTGTTGACCTTTTGACACGTGAACCCGATCATAAACTTGGAAAATTTTTTGGACTTCTCCGCAATGCCACCCTTCAATCCAGCGGACAAGCTTTAACTTCCATTCAGCAAGAAATTGTTAATCGCTTGTATACACTTCTGCGCGGAAATAATTTTCAAGCAATGGACGTTTTCACTTCCAACTTAAAAATTTTCTGGGATCAACGCCTTTTCTACCTGCTGTCTGATACGTGCTTGAGAAATATAAATTCAGCGATTTGGGATTATACAAAGGGACTTATTCGCCTTGATGAAAATGTTGTAATATCGCTGATTGCTATCGGTCTGCACCGCTACAACAATGAATTTGAAGGGATACTTTTTGAACTCTATCGAAGTACAGAACTTCCCAAGTTGAAAAATTTCATCTTCCGCAGTCTCAAGGAACGCGACATTAAAGCGCCTATGTAAAGGAAAATTTTATGGTTGAACTTGATAAATTTTCGGCGGAGAAAAAATTTTTTGACGAAGATGATATAATGGCTTTACCGAACCTCGTACGATTTTATTTTGCAGAGAAAAAATATTCACTAGTCTACTATCTTGCTGATTTGTACCAAAAAGAATTTGCCAGCTTAAGTTTTTATAAAATGTTAGCGCTACTTGAAATGGGAAATTTTTCTGCGGCTAAAGAAATTTATAAATTGTATGGGGACGATTGGCTAAATATTTGTAAGCAGTACAATGTTTATTGGAAAGACGTTATTTTATTTGCGCTGTACTTTCGGCAAAAAAATTTTACAGATTGGTTTCAAGAGTTGCTGAACAACCATTTTGATTCGGAATTGGTACAGCTTTTAGAATTGGCTGATGAATATTCGCAGGAAGATTTTGTACGCCTTCCGCAGTTCAAAAAAATTTGTGAAAGTCATCCCGCGTTGAAAAAATTTTATACGCGCAGTGAGCCGAAAAAAACTTTGGTGACCTTTGAAAAAATTCAGTGGAGAGTTTGGGGCAAGTACAACCGCAAACTTCGTGACGCGCCACTTGACGAAAATAAAATGCAATGCGTCTACAATCGAAACGGTTTAAAAATTTTCAGCTATAAACCTCATCAAGTTGCGGCGTCAATGCACATCGTCACGGACGGGAATGTTACGATAATTTTTGATTGTGGCGCTGAAATCGTCGAAGAAGGCGTAAAAAATATTCCAGTTAAAGCGATTCTTGACAAGTTAAGTATTCAGCAAGTCAACGCCGTTTTCATTTCGCACGGACACTTTGACCACTATGGCAGTATGAATGAATTGCCGTCCACGCAAAGTTTTATGACGGAGGACACGGCTAACATTATTAAGATGACCGCGCAGAATATTTCTTTGTACGGCGTCAAGATAAAAAATTTTTATGACGAAGTGGACGTTAGCGGCGTCAAAGTAAAATTTATTCCTAATGGTCACATTCGCGGTTCAGTACTTTTTGACATAAACTGGCGCGACGAACGGCGAATCATTTACACTGGCGACTATTGCTTGGAGGATCAGCATACTTGTTTGGGCTTAGATTTAAAAGCTATATTGACAGTTCCTAAACGGACAGACGTACTTTTAACTGAATCGACGTATGGGCGAAAAATTCAAGCGTTAAATCTGCGCGAATACGAATCAATTTTCAAGTCGATTTGCGAAACGATAATCAAATTTGGAAAGAAAATCATCATTCCCAGTTTTGCAGTTGGCAGGGCGGCTGAAATTGCGTTGCTACTAAAAGAATCTGCGCGGCAACACGGCTTTACAGTGCTAATTGACGGGTTCGCGGCTCAAATGACGGAGTACTACCAAAACAGTATGGAGCGAACGATAATAGGTAGCCACATTTCAGTTTGCAACAGCAATTTGGAATTGAAAGAACGCATTGCAAATTACGACGTGATTATTGCAAGTTCTGGAATGTTGCAAGCTGGTAGTACGTCATTTGCCTATCTTCAAGAAATGCTGGATATGGAAAAAGTTTGCGTCTTAAAAGTTGGATTTATCCACGAATATGAAAGTATGTTGATGAGTATTTTTAATCGTCGTGAAAAAAATGTTACGTACTTTGATATTCCACTTTCGGCGCACGCTGATTATAATTCGCTTGTCGAAGTGACGGAAAAAATTTCGCCTGAAATGGCAATTTATGTTCACGGAAATTTTATAGACCGATAATAAATCATAAAAGCTATTAAGAATCAATACGTAATTAAAAAGGCTAAAAGCTAAAATGGAGGAAAAACTTATGGAGAATCACAACGTGGACACGAGCAAACTTTGTTTAATGACGGGCAATGCTAATCCCGCTTTGGCGCAGAAAATTTCCGACTACATCAACGTTAGGCTTTGTGATGCGGAAGTTGGACGTTTCAATAACGGTGAAACTTCCGTTATGATTAATGAAAGTATTCGCGGCAAAGATATTTTTATCGTACAGCCTACTTCGCACCCCGTCAATGATAATGTTATGGATTTGCTGATAATGGTTGACGCTTGCAAACGCGCATCAGCTCACAGTATTACGGCGATTGTTCCCTACTACGCATACGCACGGCAAGATAGAAAGACACGTGGACGTGAACCAATTTCAGCTAAACTCGTAGCTAATTTAATGGTTGCCGCTGGAATTGGTCGACTGCTTACCGTTGACTTGCACGCCGCGCAGATTCAAGGATTTTTCGACATTCCAGTTGACCATCTTTTAGCCGCGCCAGTCATTGCCGATTATTTTAAAAGGCAAACTTATGAAGATGAACTTGTCGTAGTCAGTCCCGATTTAGGCGGCGTCACTCGTGCCCGTGCTCTTGCTGATTATCTTAAAGCGCCTATCGCCATTATTGAAAAGCGGCGTCCGCGTCCTGGTGAAGCCGAAGTCATGAGCATAATCGGCGACGTGAAAGACAAAGTTGCGCTTATGATTGATGACATTGTCGACACGGCTGGCAGTCTTTGCGAAGGCGCGAAGGCGTTAAAAAAACTTGGCGCTAAAACTGTACTTGCCGCTTGTACTCATCCTGTACTTAGCAAAAACGCCGTCGAAAAGATTAACGATTCAGTCATTGAAAAGCTTATCGTTACCGACACGATACCACTGCCAGCAAATAAACCGTCAGATAAAATTGTCGTACTGTCAATGGCGCAGTCAATCGGCGACGTTATCTTAAGGATACAAGCTCAACGTTCTGTTAGCTTATTGTTTAGATAAATCGTGATAACCATTTAATTGCCTTCAACTGAATTTTTAAATATCTTAAAAGGTTGGATATAAATTAACTTTAACTTAGCTAAAGTTTTCACAAGGCACATATTTTTTTCTATTCAATAAAGCTGTAGTTTTAAAACTGTAAAGTTTTTTTCAAGAAATTTTTTATCGTAATTATGATGAAATGTTCAGTGATAAAATTTTTTTCAATAGACATTTAACCGCAAGTATGATAAAATTTTTTCTAAAAAGTAAAGGATTGACTGTTATCGTGGCGTCAGACGTAGAAAAAATTTTTAGCCGCGAAGCTCTTGATAAGTTGCGTTCTCCAGAAAAGTTGAATACACTGATTCCAATAACCACTCCTATTTCTTGGATGGCGTTGGCGTCAATTTTATTTTTGATATTCGCTATTATTCTGTGGTCAATCTTCGGTGCATTTACGGTAAAAGCTGAAGGCATGGGCTTGATAATGGACAGCGCTGGCGTCGTCAACATAACTTCTGTATCGTCGGGAAAAATTACAAAAATTTATGTAAAGGAAGGCGAACTAATACAAGTAGGCGATTTAATAGCACACCTTGAACAGCCTGAACAAGTTGCCGATGCGCAAATTTCTCAATACGGAATATGGCTTGCCTCAAGTGAACGCGATGTCATAAATCAAGTTTACCAACACAATGCAAAACTTAATCGACAAAGTTCAACTGAAAATGTTTACAGCGATTATAATGGAATAGTTGACGAAATAAACGTAAGTAGTGGTAACGTTATAGGTGCTGGAAAGCCAATTTGTTCAGTTAGGCTTACGCAAAATCGTTCAGAATTGCTGGGCGTTTTTTATGTGCCAGTGGAAATGGGAAAGTGCGTTGAACCTGGTATGACGTTCAACTAGCGCCTAATGGTCTTGACATTTCAAAGACGGGAAGTCTGATAGGTGTTGTTCGTAGTGTTTCTCAATATCCTGTTTCATCCGAAACGGTCATAAATACTTTGGGCAACGCAACTTTAGCTCAATGGTTTATTCAAAATAAAGGCGCGTTAATTGAAATTCAATTCGACTTAGTGAAAGATGCAAATTCGGAGTCAGGCTATCTTTGGACTTCGCAAATAGGCAAGCATAAACCGATAACTGCAGGAAGTTTTTGTACGGGATTTATTATCATCGAGCGGGAAGCGCCTATCGAAAGAGTTTTTTACAAAGTAAGTCAATTTTTGCGCAACAGGTAATGGGAATTTAGAATTAAGAATTTAGAATTAAGAATTAGGAATTGTTTAATGGGATTTTTAAAAGCAAATTGGGAAAAAGTAAAAAAAACTTTTCCTAAGCCAAACCCGCGTAAAAGTGCCGACAGTTTTGCAGATGGAGGCTACAGAGTGTGGCGCGGCGTCACTTGCTATGATTTTGGCTTATTACGGTTTATGGATACCGCTTGAAAAACTCCGTCAAGATTGCGGCGTTAATCGTGACGGGTCTAACGCTAAAAAAATTTTGCTTGCGGCAAGACATTTGAATTGCACCGCTAAAGCTTTTACTTGGAATGTTGACAAAATTAAGGAGAAAAATTTTTTTCCGCTTATCATTCACTGGGAATTTAATCACTTCGTAGTTTTGGAAGGTTATAAAGCTGACAAATTTTTTTTAAACGATCCAGCATTGGGTAAACGCCAAATTCCACTTGAGGAATTCCGCACGTCATATACGGGCGTTTGTCTGCGAATCATACCAAAAGAAAATTTTAAACCTGCTGGCAGACGTTACAACGTTTTCAAAGAAATTGCTAAAAACTTTATGAAGATAAGTACGCGGCATTGTTCGCAATGATACTTGGATTTTGTATGATAGTGCCAGGACTTGCTCAACCTGTTTTCAACCAAATTTTTTTAGACGAAATTTTAACAAACAGACATCCCGATTGGCTTTCAAAGTTATGCGTCGCAGTTACTGTGTCAATGATTTTGTCTTGCGCCATGAATTGGATGAGGGCAGTATTGCTTACGCAGTGGCAAAAAAAATTAACGCTGGTCGATTCCTCACAATTTTTTATGCACCTTTAAAATTGCCAATACAATTTTTTCAGCAAAGACAAGCGGCGGAAGTTGCTTCGCGAATTGGCTTTAACGAATCAGTAGCAAGCGTTTTATCAGGCAGTGCGGCAACTGCGATTTTAGATTTTTTTTGTTGTAATATTTTATCTTTTTTTATTGCTCCAATACAGCGTAACTCTTACGCTCATTGGACTTTTTTTTAGCCTTATGGATTTGTTGCTTTTAGCGTTTATGCGCCGAAAGTTGACGGACTTAACGCTAAAAATTTAGCAGGATAAAGGCAAGGAATTTGGAACTTTGATGAACGGCTTGCTGATGATTGAAACGATAAAGGCAAGCGGTGGCGAATCAGATTTTTTCACGAAATGGGCAGGCTATCGCGCAAAAGTTATAGTTGGTGCGCAGGAACTTCAACTTTGGAGTACAAAAGTAAAATTGTTGCCAAATTTAATTGCAAGTTTGAATAGCGCGTTGATAATGACTATTGGCGGCTTTTCGATAATGGAAGGCGCAATGACGACAGGTATTTTCATCGCGTTTCAAAATCTTATGGGAAATTTTCAAGCACCGTTCAACAAACTTTTGGGTTTGGGAAATACTTTGCAAACAACGGAAATGCAAATGCAACGCCTTGATGACGTTCGACGCTACGAAATTGATTCGCTGAATTATTCGGAGGAAGAAAAATTTTTTGACGGTGACAGACTTTCTGGCGAATTGGAATTAAAAAATATAAAATTCGGTTACAGCTCCAGCGATGCACCACTTATAGAAAATTTCAGTTTACATTTAAATCCTGGTCATTGGGTTGCAATAGTCGGCACGTCAGGTAGTGGAAAATCGACGGTCTCAAAAATTGTCACGGGACTTTACGAAGAATGGGAAGGCGAAATTTTATTTGACGGCGTACCGCGCAGACAAATTCCGCGTGCTGTTATCGTAAATTCCTTGTCGTCAGTCGACCAAGATATTTTTCAAATATCAGGAACTGTTTCAGAAAACATTTCACTTTTTGATAAAACGATAAAGCGCAGTGAAATAATAAAGGCGGCGCAAGATGCTTGCATTCACGAAGACATTTTAAAGTTGAAAGGTGGCTATGATTCACTAGTTTCAGAAGGCGGACGAAATTTCAGCGGCGGTCAACGTCAACGCTTAGAAATTGCGCGTGCATTGGCTAATAATCCTTCACTTTTGGTACTTGATGAGGCAACTAGCGCACTTGATCCAGTTACTGAACAAATTGTGCTTGAAAATATTCGGCGTCGTGGTTGCAGTTGCTTAATCGTAGCTCATCGACTTTCGACGATTCGCGATTGTGATGAAATTATCGTTTTGGAAAAAGGTAAAGTAGTAGAGCGTGGAACTCACTACGAAATGATAAAAAAAAGATAGTCCATACAAACTTTTGATTGAAGAACGTTTGCGTAACGGTTAGGAATTTCTATGAAACTGATATTGCTAATTGCTTAAATACCGCAAACTAAAATTTTCTATAATTAAAAAGTGATAATATAAATTATGGTGTTTTGAATGATTAATTTTCATAATCATAATTTATTCATAAGTGATTCAGTAGCTATTCAAGTAAGTGCGCGTTTTGATTTTGCGACGGAATGTTCATTACAACAAATCTTCACTTTACAATTTTTATTTTCGTGTTGTATAATCTACCTAACAATTTGAAGGTTTGCAAAAGATTTCTCGTGCTGTCAATATCCCTTTGAATGACTGGTTACCGAAAACGCGGCGTGAAAGCCCTTTAGCTATGAAACGGCGCAAAAAATATTTTATAATATGGGTTGGGGCATCGACCTTTGTAGTAGACCGAGTAAGACTTATTTTTTTAAGCTTTGGTCGATGATAGCACAATCCGCCGCCTTTAGGCTCGGGATTATGTCAAGAATGCTTTACTTTTAAGCCCTCCAAAGTGGACAATGGCATTAACTTAAGCGACACGGTAATTAAAGCTAACTGGATAAACATAACGGCAATGTCTAAGGAAAAGTCGCTTGCTTCTTAACGGATGAACATAACGGATTATTTGCTCTAAGATTTTCCCGTAATCCAATGCTAGTCGACAGTAATCTTGAATGATTTGCGCGGCGTTTTTAAAATTTACCTCGTAGCGATATTTCAAATTTTTAGGTTTTGGTAAACGAATTTGGC
>CAMJAZ010000030.1 GCA_946403735.1 uncultured Selenomonadales bacterium | reverse complement strand
GACGCTTAAAAAATTTACTGGGACAGTGCCTTTAAGTACGGTAATGCGCGAACAATTTTCAATTCATCTTGGCGACGAAGGCAATCAGCGTTTTTCCCTGCCGTATGAAATGGATAAACTGATCGACGCCGTGAAACCTTACGTGCCGAAAATTCTTGAACGCGCTAAAATTGAACGCCAAAATTATTTGAAATACCAAAATTATTTGAAATACATTCAGCAGAATTTTAATCTTGACAACGCGGAAGTTATCGTCTTCGACCTTATGACAAATGGAACAATTCCGCTTGGCGTACAAGATTTATTGGATAGGCGCGTTGACGTGCTGGCATTTTCAGCGAATATCAATGACGCGGCTTTCAATTCAGACAAAATTTATTCGTTATTGCCGTACAGTGAAAATTTTTCTGCGAAAGGCGCTTTCCTTAGCTTTTTTCATATGTGGGAATGCGTTTTGACTGCGCCGACTGGTCAACTGGAATGTTTCGACGAACACGGGCAACCAATCTTCAGAGACGATACAAAGCCAGCTACATTATCTTCACTGCAGGAAGTTTGGCACGGCATTTACGGTTATATCGCGGACAATTATAAATTCTTGACTAAATATTCAAATCAAATTGCGGCTAGTATGGCGGATAATATGTTTGGCGAATTAACTAGAGCAGGGCATTTACTGTTAAACGACAGGTTGAAGGACATCTTCATATTTGAAGACAATTTCAGAGGGGGGGGGAAGATAGCTTTAGGTGTTTGAACGATTTTTAATTTGAAAATATTTTGTCTAACTAAAGAACCTACGAACTTTACAAAGTCCGTAGGCTTTTTAAATTTCAGCTTTAAAATTTTTTACAAATCGTCGTACTTAAAAATGCAGGTGGTCTTGAATAAAGTGGCGCAAATTTTTTCGCTAGACGCAAATATAAAATTAGGTTATAATTTTTTGATAGAAAATTTTTAATATAGGTGAACTTTTAATGCGCGAAAAGATTTTTAAGGCAGGCATTGGCTCTGCACTTGAACTTTCCAGCGAATGCGTATACGAGCAGGAAATTAATCCCGTCGGCAATTCTTTTTTCGACCGTTCATATTTCGGTACGCGAATTTTAATTTTAGCGCCGCGTCCAAGTGACGAGATAGCCGTTGCGGGGAATATGATTTTGAATTTCACGAAGGCTAAGGCAGAAATTTTTATTGCTTATTCGCAATGTCAAACTTTCGACGACGAACTTTCTGCCGCACTTGATATTTTAAACGTCCCACGCGAAAAAATCATTTTCCTTGCCGAAAAAAATATTAAAGCTGAATTAAAAAAAATTTTGCTTGACCTTCGCGCTAATATAATTTTCTACGCGGTTGATTACAAAAATTTAGCGACGACGTTTGAAAGTGTTTTGGCTG
Source organism: uncultured Selenomonadales bacterium (assembly GCA_946403735.1). Lineage (GTDB taxonomy): Bacteria > Bacillota > Negativicutes > Selenomonadales > Selenomonadaceae > Quinella. Next base: position 9,114 of record CAMJAZ010000030.1, on the reverse strand, counting down.
AAATTTTAAATGAAACGCGAGATTATCGCCCTGAAGTTTATCAAAAATTTGCATTGGCAACGGCAATTAATTCAGTACCAGATTTTTACGCGCCGAATCTTTTTTCTACGCGCCGTCCAAAAGTTGGCGTCACTGACAATTATGACTTCGACGTTATCGACCGTTCAAATTTCGCTTGGAAAAATCGCGTACGCTTTCCTGTACATGAAAATTGCCGAAAAACTTTGCTGAAAGAAAATCCACTTGCCAACGCAATTTTGGCGTACAAGTCCCAGCGTCAAAAACTTTCGCCGCTTAAAATTTTGAACTCCGACGAAATTTTTTTTGAACGCCGTACTGACAATCAAATTTATCACGCTGAAAAAAATTCTAATTTAACATTCGACTTTGATGACACGGTACAAGTTCAGCGAATTGCAATTTACGGTAACCCGCTTGATGAATCATCTGCCGAAATTATTTTGCGGCTGGAACTTGATAATTTTGCCGTCACCATTGACAAAGACAAAATTTCTATTGATAATACTACGGAAATTAAAATGAAGTTGCCTGCGCGTGGATTGCCAGCTATTCACGACGTGAAAAAGATTTTTGTACGCCGCGCAGAAATTATTCCTGTCGACGTTGGAAAAGATTTTGGCATTGCTGATATAAAATTTTTCGCCAATGCCGAACCGCTACGACAAATTCAGCCGTTCATAAAACTTTGTATTGGTAAAGATTTTTTCTACAAATACCTTGTACCCTACGAAGTTGAAAAAATTCCACTAAGTCTGTATCGCTTTCACGTCGATGAGCCTGTACGAATCTGCGCGGAGGTTGACGGCGAAAATATTTTGACGGAAATTGTTAATGATGACAAAGAAATTGTTTTGAATTTAGGTAACGACAAGGAAATTATTTTGACGGCGGAAGTTATCAGCAACGCGAATATTTACGACTGCGCAGTTATAAAGCGCGTCAGTGATTTAGCGCAAATTCAGCTGAAAATCTTGCAATGGATTGATAAATTTAGTGGTAAGTGAATTATGGTTGATGAAATTACTTTAAGCGACGAATTTTTTATTGGAATGGGCGGGAGGCAAAAAACTTTTATCCACCCGCTTGACCCTTCAAAGTGCGTGAAAATTGCGTACAGCGGCAATATTCGCGACGTTGAAAAGGAACTGCGCTATAGACGAATCTGCGCGGATCATTTAAAAAATTCTCGGCTGATTACAAAATATTTCGGAACAGTGAAAACTAATCTTGGCACGGGCTACGTTTATGAACGTGTGAGGGATTACGACGGCAACACCAGCAAAGATTTAGGCGTCTTCCTTCGTGACGCGGATGCAGGAAAAATTCCAGTGCAGACGGTTGAAAGTGTGCTGATGAAGTTCAAGGAAGATTTTCTGCGTGAATGTATCGTGACGGTTGATAGGAATACCGCAAACTTTATGGTGCAAGAGTCGCCCAAAGGTGTTTATCAAGTTAGAATCGTCGACAATATCGGGACGCCAGTTTTAATTCCGCTTGTGTACTATTTTCATTTTGCAGCGGAATGGAAGGCGCGGCGTATGTGGAATATTTGGGTTAGTGATATGTTCGCGCATTTTCCCAACGCTGTTTCCGTTGAACTTCGCGAAAAATTATTTAGTCAATAGTCAGTAGTTTTTCCTAAAAGCTAATAAACGGTGATTTGAATGCAAGTACTCTACAGTTTTTATAATCTCGCGGCAGTAATGGTCGTAATAATAATAATTCCAGTTTTTTTAGTGCGCTCTGTACGCGAAAAAGGTTTTGTCGAACGAATCAGACAAAGTTTAGGCATTTTCCCGAAAGGTGCATTGCGTCCCGTCGCGAAGAAAAATTGTATTTGGGTACACGCGGCGTCAGTTGGTGAAATTGTAGCTACAAGTCCACTGATAAAAGAATTTCGGCAGGAATTTCCAAAGTCGCCTATCTTAGTTTCAGTCGTGACGACGAACGGCTACGAAATGGCAAACCGAATCATTAAAGACGCCGACAGTATAATTTACTTCCCACTTGACCTACCATTCATCGCGGCAATGGTTTTGCGAAGGATACACCCGCGCGTTTTTCTGCCAGTCGAAACAGAATTGTGGCCCAATTTTTTAAAAAATGCTCGTCAACTTCACATTCCAGTTATGATGGTCAACGGTCGAATTTCTGAAAAAAGTGTTCGCCGATATAAATATATGTTTTCGATTTTAACGGATATGATTCGTACCGTTAAACTTTTCGCCATGCAGTCATCGATTGACGCCGATTATATTTTGGAACTTGGCGCACCGAAAAATTTGGTGACGATAACTGGCAATACTAAGTTCGACCAAACATATACTGACGTGACGGCGGAGGAACATAAAAAAATTTTGGCGGAAATGGGGCTTGAACACGCCGAAGGAATTTTACTTGCTGGCAGTACTCATCGCGGTGAGGAAGATTATATTTTGAACGCCTTTAAAGCTGTTCGTGAAACTCATCCACATATAAAACTTGTCATTGCGCCGCGTGAACTTTTGCGTACCCGTGAAGTTGTAAGCCTTTGCAAAAGTGCTGGCTTTACTGTTGCTAAACGTACTGAATTGCAGGAGCGTCAACCTGCTAACGAAGATATTATCATTTTGGACACGATTGGCGAACTTGGGAAAATTTACAGCGTAGGCGACGTAATTTACGTCGGCGGTTCCCTTGTCACGCACGGTGGACATAATATTTTGGAACCTGCGGCGCACGGTAAAGCTATAATCGTCGGTCATCATATGGAAAATTTCAAAGACACTCACGCGCTTTTCAAAAATCGTGATGCCTGCGTTACCGTCAACAGTCCTGAAGAACTTGCCGAGCAGGTGAAAAAATTATTTGACGATCCTGCGCGGCGTCGTCAACTTGAAGAAGAAACGCTAAAAATTGTTCGTGAAAATCGCGGCGCGTCCCGTAAATCTGCTGTACTCCTGCGAAAAATGTTGACTGAATATGAAGCGTGGGAAAATACTAACCGTCCACATACGACGCAGAAAGTTGAAAATCTGCAAACTTACTTCAGCCATTTTCTTCATACAAAGGAAGTTCATGGAATTTCAATGCACATTGTAATGTTTGGGCTGTACATTTTTTCGCTTATTTATGAAACACTTGTCAACATTCGTCTTTGGGGTTACCAACTTGGAATTTCTGGTAAAGACAGGCTGAATTGTTTCGTGATAAGCTTGGGCAATATTACAGTTGGCGGTACGGGCAAAACGCCTACGGCTCAAAAGTTGGCGCGAGTTATTCAAGATATGGGCTATAGGGTTGTAATTTTAAATCGCGGCTACCGTGCAAATTGGAGCGGAGAAATTGGCGTTGTATCTGACGGCGAAAAAATTTTAATGACGGAGTATGAAGCTGGCGACGAAGCGTATATGTTGGCTAAACATTTGCCAGGCGTACCCGTTTTAATCGGGACGGAAAGGTCTGTTACTGGTCAATACGCGATTGAAAATTTTGGCGCGGAAGTTGCGATTTTAGATGATGGCTATCAGCATTGGCAACTTGAACGCGATTTAGATATTTTATTAATCGACGCTGTGAACGTTTTCGGCAACGGTTACATTTTGCCGCGTGGAACTTTGCGTGAATCCATTTCACATATCAGCCGCGCAGATGTTTGCTTGATAACGAAGATTGACCAGGCGGAGGCTGGCGCATGTGAATATATTCGTGAAACGGTTCGCAAGTACAATGACAAGGCGCATATCGTCGAAAGTATTCACAGACCGCGCAGATTTTTAGCATTGGGCGATTGGTTCGCAGATTTGACGCAGGAAGGCGTTGACGTTGCTAAAATTGCTGGCAAAAAAATAATGGCGGTATCAGCGATTGGAAATCCCGCCTCATTTGAACGTACACTTAGAGATTTAGGCGCAGTTGTGCTGGAAAGTTTGCGCTATCCCGATCATCACGAATACACTATGAATGAAATGCAGGACATTTTACAGCAAGCTGACGCACTTGGCGCAGAGTCAATCGTTATGACGGAGAAAGACGCCGTGAAAATTCCTGACGAAGTGGCACGCGCTGATTGGAGTATTCCCATTTACGTTATCTGCGTCGAAGTTCAACTGCAAGCTGGTAGTGAAGATTTTCAAGCCGAATTGAAACGCCGCCTTAGTTCAATTAAGAATTCGTAATTCGTAATGCAACCTGAAAGCTGAAAGCTACAAGCTACTTTTTGCGCCCGATTAAAAACTTTACCAATTCACGCAAAAAGTTTGCTTCGTCACCAAAAATTTTTAAAGAATTGACAGCATTTTTAACAGTCGATTCAGCCAAAGTTTGGGCTTCACTAAGCGACATTAACGTCACGTAAGTTGATTTTTCATTGCGGGCGTCACTGCCGATTGGTTTGCCCAAATTTTTTTCGTCCCCAACAACGTCCAAAATATCATCTGTAATTTGAAATGCCAGTCCAAAATTTTCCGCGTACTTCGTCAAGGCATCAAGTTTGTCATCAGACGCGCCAGCTAAAATTGCGCCTGACCGTATCGCCGCTAAGAAAAGTGCGCCTGTCTTGCCGAGATGCATTTTTCGCAGTGTCGACAAATTTATTTTTTTGCCTTCAGACTGCAAGTCGATTGACTGACCGCCGATTAAGCCAGAAATTCCTGCCGCAGTTGAAATTTCGCGAATCACTGACAATAAAATTTTCGGCTCAACATTTTCTTGCCGCGTCATAACTTCAAACGCTAAAGTTAAAAGCGCGTCACCAGCTAAAATTGCCGTTGCCTCACCGAAAACTTTGTGATTCGTCAACTTGCCGCGTCGATAGTCATCATTATCCATCGCGGGCAAATCATCGTGAATCAGCGAATACGTATGCATCATTTCCAACGCGCAGGCTACATGTAAAAATTTTTCGCCGTCATTTGAAATTGTATCTGCCGCCGCCATTAAAAGTACGGGGCGAAGTCTTTTACCGCCGCTAAGTAAGCTATATTCCATTGCCTTCAAAACTTTTTCATCAATCGTATTTGTTGCGTTCAATTCACGCTTGAGATTTTCTTCAACGAGTTCAGCCCGCGCCTTCCAAAATTTTTTAAATTCATCTGACATTTTATCACCTGCAAAAAAAAATCGGACAACGTCCGAATGTATGAAGATTAAGGATTAGAATCTGTTGCTGCGTTATTGTTGCCGATAGCATTGAGTATACCGTTTATGAATCGGCTAGAATCGTCCGCGCCGTACTTTTTAGCAAGTTCAATGGCTTCATTTATGGCGACGCTCACGGGAATTTTCTTTTCAGCAAAGACCATTTCGTAAACGGCAAGCCGCAAAATATTTCTATCAGCCGTCGAAAGTCTTGAAAGCGTCCAACCTTTTTTCAAGCGCGATTTTATCATTTCGTCAATCTCCGCGAGATTAGCACGAGTACCCTTCACCGCGTCTTCAATGTAAGTCAATCGCCGTTGCTGAACTTTAGTATCTTCCTCAATAGCGTTTTCGATTGAAAGTTTTTCATAAAATTCTGTTTCGTCATTCGGCGCAAATTCCAACTGGAAAAGTGCCTTAAACGCCGTTTCTCTTGCTTCTGTAACGTCCATTTTCTAATCCACTTTACGCATCAAAAATTCTTAATTCTTAATTCAATTCACCAGCGCTGAAAACGTTCTGGCAAGGCGCGTTCAAGCAATCTAAGCGTCCGCCCTACCAAGTCGTCTTCATCATCAAAGCGCGAGCCGACATACAGCCCGACTACTCCACAAAACAGCAGGAAAAAAGTTTGCAACGGTCCAAAAATTAAAATCAAAATGCCTAAGATGACGCCAAGCAGAAAGCCGATTTTGCGCGTACGGTGCGACTCAAAATAAAGTTTAAGTAGCTCCTTAATCTCTTTCCACATAACATTCACCTCCTATTTAACCCTACGGTTAATTTCTGACCTTTCAACGTCTGTAATTTTTACGTCAACCGTTGCATTCATAATCCCGCAAAGTTTATCTAAATTTTTCTTAACTTCACCGATTAACTTTTCGCTTAAGTCATTGGCAGAATAATTCTGTTTAATTACGACGTTAAAGCGAACTTTCAGCGGCACTGTACCTGAAGGCTTATCAGCGACTGCAGATGCTTTATGAATGCCTTTAATCGCCCGTGCAGTACGTTCCGCGATACGTTCAATGACCGCCGTTTCTTCGTAAATTAAACCGTGATCAGTTTTCAATAAATCAAATTCGATACTGCCATGATTACCAGTGAAAGTTTCGGCTATTAAATTTTTTAAGGATTTAATTTTGTTAAACACAGAAACACCTATACGACGCGCCTTTCACGTTCAATAATCGCGTGAGTAACTTCCGTTACCTTTAATTCTACTGGCACGTCTGAAATTTGCGCCGTCGTCATCAAGGCATCGTTCACCGCTTTGTTTACCTTTTCGCCAATAATTTGCGCCGTGTATCCTTGACTTAAAACTATTTCAAGCTGAATTTTCAGTGGCACATTGCCTTCTTGTCTGTAAACTTTTGCGTTGACTTGTCGCACGCCCGTCACCGTTAAAGCCGCCCGCTCAACAACTCCTGTTAATGCTTCGATTGTAATTTTTACTTCGCCAGTCGCATCTTTAGACAGTTCAACGTCTGTATTTAAAATTTTTACAGATTTTTTCCCCGACACTGCCGCATTCAGCAAACAAAGACTTGCTATAAACATCACGCCAATTACGGCTAACGTTTCTTGTTGTCTAATGATGAATTTCAGTTCGTCTTGCCAAAGTTGCGTTGGGATATAATTCAGACATACGCTCGCCGCAATGACCAGCGCCGCTATTACAACCAGAACGTACAAAAACAACAACAGGCGACTAAGTATTCCCAAAATTGTTTTCTCCTTTTTAATTAAGAATTAATTCTACATTCTTAATTCTTAATTCTAAATTATTATCTGACGCGAACTTCTTCAGCTTTTTCCTCATCTTCAGGGAAGTTGACGCCTTGTACGTGAACATTGACTTCAACGACAGAAAGACCAGTCATATTTTCGATAGCGCGTTTAATATTTTCCTGCGCGGCAAGTGCAACATCAGGAATACGAACGCCGTATTTAACGATGATGAAAAGATCGACAGCCGCTTCACGTTCGCCGACTTCAACTTTCACACCTTTAGAAAAGTTTTTACGACCGAGCATTTCAGCGATACCGCCAACAAGTCCGCCGCTCATGCCAGCAATGCCTTCAATTTCCGTAGCCGCCAAACCTGCAATGATGCTGACAACTTCGTCTGCAATTTTAACTGTACCAAGACCCGTTTCCGTCTTTACCAATGATTTTTCGTCCACTTTAAAATCCTCCTCAAATTCAACTTTTGATAAGTTTTGATATTAACATTGTCTTATTATTCGCGTTAATAGAAAATTTCCCTGCCGCATTTCAAAAAATTTAATTTGGAATAAATTTTGCAACCTTCCATTTAGCTTTTTCAAATACAGTGGAGCTATATTTTTATGTGGATTTTTTTTATTTTAGCTGATAAAATTGCGCTACCATTTTTTATTGGGAGTTGAGCACATGAAGAAAATAAAAAAGACAAATGCCGCAAGGATTTTAGATAAGCTCGGCATTGACTACGAAATTAAAATTTATGAAGTTGATGAAGACGATTTATCAGCCGTACACGTCGCGCAGGTCGTCGGTATGGACATTTCAACGGTATTTAAAACTTTGGTGACACGCGGCGATAAAACGGGCGTTATTATGGCGGTTATCGGCGGCGCTGATGAATTGAACTTGAAAGCGTTGGCTAAAGCAAGCGGCAATAAACACGTCGAAATGATTGCATTGAAGGAACTTTTTCCGCTGACGGGCTACGTTCGCGGCGGCTGTTCACCACTTGGCGCGAAAAAAAATTATCCCGTGTTTATCGACTCACGGGCGCTTGAGCAGGAAAAAATTTCCATAAGCGCTGGTCAACGCGGGATGCAAATTATTATTTCGCCGAAAGATTTATTGACGGCTGCTAATGCCACCGTCGCAAATTTGATTGATTAATTTACTGACTACTAACTACTAACTATAAACTACTAACTATTCATTAGACGATTCAAGCAAGCCGTACGCTCCGTCATTGCGTTTGTAAACGACGCAAATATCATTAGTGCTGGCGTCGCGGAAGACGAAAAAGTTGTGGTTCAACAGATTCATCTGCAAGATAGCTTCCTGTACGTCCATAGGCTTTACGAAGAAACGCTTTGTCTTCACAATAGGAAATTCGCCGTTCTCTTCTTCAAGTTCAGCCGCCGCTTGAGATTGAGCCTTTTGCTCTTCAATCAATTCACCTTTGAAACCGCCGCCACGAAACCGCCTTTCAAGACGTGTTTTTTGTTTACGAATTTGGCGCTCCAGCTTTTCAATGACAAGATCGATTGACGTATACATATCGCCAGTTGCTTCTTCGCCGCGCAGAATAAGTCCGCCAGGAACTTCCGCCGTAACTTCGACGATGTGACGATCTTTTTCTACTGCCAACCTTACGCCAATTTCATCGATGTTGCCAAAGTACCGCGTAATTTTTCCAACGCGCTTTTCAACGTATTCGCGGAGTGCAGGTGTGACTTCTGTATTTTTTCCTCTGATGTTGAACGTTGCCAAAGTACTCAACCCCTTCCAGTAGTTCAATTTGTTTTCAGTTATATTCGTCAAGCAAAGAAATAATCCTTTATCTAAAAAAAATTTAGCCGCCAGACTTTGACGGCTTTTTCATTTAAAATTTTTAACGTTGACAAAGTTTAAGAATTTTTAAGCTGTTCAATCTGCGCGGATAAATGTTGGACAATTCTTTTTTGCGTCCAAGCTTCTTTTGCAAGCAGAATTTGAATTTTTTCGTTATAAACGTTATGCGGAGGAATTGGTACGTTGTTATCCAAGTCGTCGAAAATTTTTTGCCACGCGCCAGCAATATCGTAGTCCAAAAATGGCTGAATACTTTCCCGCGCCTCTGTTGAAAGTTTGCAACGAAATTTTGTATCAGTCAAAATTTTTACAATCGCATTTGCCGCCGCTTTAAAATCTCCCTGCGGTACAATTTTTACAATCGCATTTGCCGCCGCTTTAAAATCTCCCTGCGGTACA
>CAMJAZ010000029.1 GCA_946403735.1 uncultured Selenomonadales bacterium | reverse complement strand
GCAAACGGCGGACTTTAGCGCAAATACTGGTAGAAAGAGGGTTACGCTTGAAGGCGGCGAACAGGGCGTTAAGTTCAACGATGAAGGCGGCAACGTTGCAGTTATCAGCAGTGATGCGGCTGGCGAAAAGAATATTTCACTTGGCGGTGGCGGCGACCTTGCCATTATCGAAGGTACGCAAGCTCCAGTAAACATTACGGCGGGTGCTGGTCCTGACAGCATTGTCACGGCTGGACAAAATGTTTCAGTTACACTTGGCGACGGAGCTACAAAGATTATTCCGAATGCTGGTAACGTTGCGCTTGAAAATTATAATCCAGCTACTGGCGCAGGCATTCAAGCTAACGATTACGCAGATTTGTCACGCGCGATTGTAAATGGAAATATTCAATTTGGAAATGGCGTCGTGTCACTTGGTGCCAGTGCGGCAGTTAGCTTTGCAAGTGAAGATGATTCTGCCTACCACGTCAACTTGTTCAACAATAAAGGTATTAAGCAGAAAGTTGGATTCACGAATTCAAACGGCGGAGAACTTGACGCAAGCGGCGAACGTGAAAATATGTTTCTTATCGGCAATGCAAATGGAGATAAAGGCGCGTCTACGTTTACAGCAGGAAGCGGCGATGACGTAGCATTTGGCGGCGCAGGTGATACGTTTGATTTAGGCGCGGGCAACAATTCAATTTATCTTGATGAAGACCGCGAAAATTCGAGTGGTGCGACGATAAATCAGACTGCGACAAATGGCAAAACTGAAGTCAACGGCTTTAAGTTTGGATTCGGCGATTCAAATGACAGAATCAATATCAACCTTTCGGCGAGTGTTTCGTACAAGAATGGACAGCTTACATTTAATATTGGCGGCGCAATGCTTGTCGTAAATGGTAGCGGTTCAGCAGATTTAGCGGAAAGTGCAGACCTTATTGAAGATGAAAACTTTGTTGAAGGTACGACTCTTGATGAAATTGCGCCGATAACGTATGAGCAAGGCGAATATCAGTTGGCAGCGATTGGTAAGAAAGATTCACTTAATGGCGGCGTAGAAATTACTTTTGCGCAAGGATAAAACATAAAAGCTACAAGCTAGATCTTAAAAACTAGATTCAATCGTCACGGAAAAAATTTCTGTGGCGATTTTTATTTGCAAACAAAAAAGCCGTCAGCATTTAGCTTTCGGCTTAAAATTTTTTGTGACTTAAACTTTTTTCCGCCACGTACAAATAATTCCGATTATGACAGCCGCCATAAAAATTATGATGAAAACTTTTAGCGGCAGTTGAAATTTTTCTTCAAAAATAATACCTGTTGCCAATGCGGCAAGCAGGCAGTTCAGCATTGTGTTTGAGATTTTTATTTTCATCAGCTTGAACCTAAAAAATTTTTGTTGTAGAATTAGCGCGTTGCCATTACTCCTGGCTATCTTCGGATGAAAGGAGGTGATTAGACATGGAGTGAATACTCGAACTGTTAAAAATGGTCGGAGCAAACGTTCTTTTTCATTGCGTTCGCAAGTGGCTTGACCGCATTTTTAAAAAGTGGCAATAAGCACGAAACTTTAGCGTTTGTTTAGACGCAACCCCCAAGTTATCTTTGGCGAGATAACTTGGGGGTTGCGTCTTGATAGACACGAAGTGGATACTTTTTTCTTTTCTACCAAAGAAATTTTAGCACAATGAAAAGATTTTTTCAACTACCTATAAAAATTTTTGTAAATTATTGCGCTGTAACTTCGTTAGAATTTCAGTTATAAATTATTCCGTAGACCATATCTTTAGCTTACAATTCATTGAAATTTTTTAAGTTTTGTTGTAGAATTCCACTGCTATCGGTTACTCCGAAGTCTTAGCGACGAGAGGGGGTGACGGTATGATCATGACCTTCGTGGTGTCTGTTACGGCAGGGGTAGTGGCGCATTATCTCTGCAAATAGCTGGACAGACACTAACCGATAACCAGCCACGTGGTTAGCCGTTACACCTAAAACGCGCGAAAAACCCCCGTTGCGATCGGGGGTTTTTCTTTGACAGTATGATTATGACCTTCTAGTTTTCTACTAAACGGTTAAAGTTTAACACAATGAAAAGATTTTTTCAACTACCTATAAAAATTTTTTAGATTATTGCGCTGTAACTTCGGCAGATGTTTCGTTAGAATTTCCATTTGGAATTGTGCCATCGACAATATCTTTAGCTTCTTTCGCAGTGTCAATAACTTCCTGCGGGATTGTCAACACACTTTGCGCTTCTGGACCGAGCAAAGTTGTATAGGCTTTAAATTCGCTGTAAAATACAAAGTTTTCAAGAAATTCTTTAACTTCGTCGGGCAAATCTTTATTATCAGGATCGTCGAGTACCGCACGTGCCGTTTCTTGAATTATTTGTGAAAGGTCAACCGTTATCATACCAGTTTTGCGGTTTTTCTTATCAACTCTCCAAATGTACCAAATATCAGCATTTCTTATGCCAGTGTCGAAGTAATCAAAAATTTTATTTTGCAATGCGGCATCTTCAGCCGTGCCTTTATCGGCAGGATTTTTTTCAACTTCGGCTTTTATTTCGTCAGCCAACTTTGCACTGTCCAAATGTACGAGCAAGGTACGGCGATTTTCATTTTCCTGCAGAATCGTGACGTTTTTAACGGTAGAAACTTCCCTGTCAATTTCTTCCTTTGTTGGTGACGTGATAATATCAGTTAAAGCACCAGCAACAGACGGAATAGAATATTTTGTCCATTCATTACCCGTCTTGTAGTACAGCACCATATCTTTTTCGTTTTGCGTGAGATAGAAAGGTATGTCAAGGTCAGTAACTTTAGCGTCATTACCAGTCAACCAAAGGCCAAAATTCCCTGCTATATCCATTGAATGCCCAGTAACTTTTGCGTTAAATCCCAATTCACTTTGTACGCCAGGCAACATAAAGATAAAGAATTGGTGAAGAATTTGATCTCTATCGTTTACAGTTGCAAGGATTGAATCACGAAAAGCACGCATTGCCTTTTTATCCTGCGCGGAAGTGGAATTAGACGCCGCCGAAACTGTGTCCATAGTGTACGCAAAACAAAACGCTACAACTATAAAAATACTTGCGGCTAATTTTAAAATTCTGTTCACTTAATTTAACCTCCATTCTAGCTTTTAAGTTTTAGCTTTTAGGATTTTATTTAATTCGTTTATTAAAATCTTCGTAGAAAGAATTGCACATTCTGCCGAACATATCTTTCTGCGCGTCTCTATCGTCACGTTCGCGGTTATCTTCACGAACAAAGATAAGCTTGCCTGTAGCGGCGTCGTGAACTTCAAAGACTGAAATAATTGTCGAAGTGTCGACGCGGTATGGCGGATAAGTTACAGGAACGCTTTCATAATAGCTTTCCTCAAACCAATCGCCCCAACGATCCCTTACACGGCGAGTACGTCTTCTATCTTCCCAAACTGTCCGCGCAGGTACAATATAAAAATCGTCGTGCCAAGTTTTAATGTTGCCTTCAATCCACGCATCAGCAACGGCGGCTAAACGTTGTTTCAATTCATTGCGTGACGCATTCATCATACCGAGCATTCTACGCGCTTGCTCTTCCGTCAAAACGGTACACTTCAACTTTTTTAAACTGTTGAAATAATCGCTGTCAACCTTCATTTGCACTGCGCGGCTAACGTAGCTAAGGTCAGCATCGTTGTGAAGATTTAAAACGACAATAGTTTTGATTTTGCGGAAATTGTACGTATCATCGCGCCAATCAGTTTTTTCAGCTGAAACAATCTGCGGTAGAATTAAAATCGTCAGCAAAAGTAACGCGCTAAAAATCTTTTTTAAGCTGTTCAAAATTTAATCACCTTCCTTTTCAGAAATTTTTTTCTCAAGCTTAGAAATTTTCTTGAGCAGTACAGGGACTTTTTGTAAGGCGGCTTGCATACGTAGCCAATCTGAATGAGTTTGTACGGGAAAGCCAGCGCCGAAAAAGCCTTCAGGCATATTTTTTGTAATGCCCGACCGCGCCGCGTAAACAGAATTTCCGCCGATTGTTATATGACCAACCGTGCCGACTTGTCCGCCAAAAGTTACGTTATCGCCGACCGTCGTTGAACCAGAAATGCCAGTCTGCGCAACGATAAGGCAGTTAGCACCGATTTTGCAGTTGTGCGCAATGTGTACGAGATTATCAATTTTCGTACCGTGACCGATGACAGTTGAACCCATAGCTGCTCTATCAATTCCGACGTGCGCCCCAATTTCCACGTCGTCTTCAATAATGACGTTGCCGACTTGCGGAACTTTTGTATGCACCCCCTTTGAAGTTGTAAAGCCGAAACCGTCCGAGCCGATAACGGTTGAACTGTGAATCACGCAACGTCTACCAACTTTGCAATATTCGCGAATTGTCACGCTTGAATAAATAATCGTCTGTGCGCCAATCGTCGCGTAATGCCCTATGTAAGTGTGAGGATAAATTACTGCGCCACTTTCAATTTTCACGCCGTCTCCAATGTAAGCGAAAGGCATAATTTTTACGTCGTCTGCAATGTCAACATTTTTGCCGATAAAAGCTTGGGGACTTATGCCAGTAGGAATTTCAATTTTAGGTATGAAAATTTCAAGCAACTTTGCAAAGGCGGCACGTGGATTTTCAACTTTAATTGCGGGCTTGGGAAAATCGCCATTGAAACTTGACGGAATAATTACAGCTGATGCCGCGCAGATTTTAGCGTCGTCAATGTGTATTTCATCAGCAAAGCATAAATCGCCAGCCTTCGCCATATCCAACCGATTCAAGCCAGAAATTTTTACTGCGCCGTCACCTAAAATTTCTCCGCCAGTTATCGTGACGATTTCAAATAAATTTTTTTCCATGACAATAGCCTACTTTAATTTGTTTATAACTTCGTCAGTAAGGTCAATTCCTCCGCCGATTAAAACTTTTTGATTGCCTGTGTTGTCCATAACGATTGAGACGTTTTTAGATTTGCAAATATCGGCAAGCGCGGTATCAAGTTTATTTTGGATTTGCGTTGAGTAAGCTTGATTTACGCCATCCATTTTGCGTTCAAATTGTGAAACGAGTTTTTGGCGGTCTTCGTCACTCATTTCAGCGTTATTATCCAACGTAGTTTTTACTTCGGCTTCAATTTCTTCAACTTTTTTAGTGGCTTCTTCCATTAAAGCAGTCATTTGCGGCGCTTCAGTCATAATTCTTTTTTGGTCGACGTAACCAACATTTTCAGGTTCACCACAACCCGCGATGAAAAATGTTGAACACATTAAAACAGCCGCGACAATTAATTTTTTCAAAATCATCTTTCCTTTCTATTTTAGTGAGTAGTTAGTATTAAGTAGGGAGTAATTTTTTTCTACTTCCTAATCAGTCAAAATACCTTTAAGTTTCATAGATTTAATTACGTCATTTGTTAGGTCAGTAATTCCGCCGCTAGCAAAAATTATCGTGTTAGAAGTTGGGCGGAAGTTCGCTGTATTTTTAATTTTTGGCAAGGAATATTTATCATCTCTAATATCTTCGTCATTTTGTACGAAAACCATTTGCAATTTTAACGTCGCCGCAAGTCTGCCAGCCTCAACCGCAATTGTACTGAAAAGTTTACTTTCCAACTCATTAGCTTGCTTTGTAGTTGCAATAAGTTCATCGTAAAGTTCCTGCCGACGCGTCCGCATATAATCCATTTCATTAGCGGCATTCAACAACGCTTGATTTCTAGCCTCAACTTCACGAATTTTCTGCGCGGCTTCATCTTCAGCGTGCTTGTAGGCGGCTTGATATTCAGCACGAAGTTTTTCCTGTTCCGCAGAAATTTCCGCCGTCACCTTATCGTTAATCGATTTAATCCACTCTTCACGAACTTCATTTTGCTTGACGTTACGTTCAGCCGTAATTTCAGCAAATCGATCCTGCAAGGCTTGATATTCTTCCTGCGAAAGATACAAACTTTTAGCATTCTGAAGTTTAAGCGTGATATTCATTGCCTCATTGAAATAAATATCGCGAACTTCATTGCGCCGCTTTAAATATTCTGGTTCAGTTTCAGCACGATATTTTTCAATCAAATTAATTTCCTTCGCCTTAAGGTCTGACATCTTCGACATAAATTCCTGCATAATTTTTTCCCGCGCAGAGTCGTCAAACGGTTTAGTGTCAACTTCTGGAATTTTCGGCGGAATAATCGGATGCATTGCCTCTTCAAGTTCAAGGCGTAGCTGAATTTCACGTTCGCGCAATTTGTCTAAAAGTGCGCCGTCGGAATGTTTAGCTTTAATTTGTTCAACGTCGATAATGCCAACGCCACGCGGTTTTTCATCTTCTGCAACTTGTGATACAGTTTCACTAGGCGGCGCTTTAGGCGGCTCATAAAAATATAATCCGCCAGCAATTAACGCGGCTGATACAAATGCAAATCCCAGCCTGTAGTTAGACATCACGCGCCCCTTTACGATTTAATTCCTATTAAAAAATGGAAAGTGAAGTTTTGTTGCCTTCGACTTTCCTTTCGACACAATATTTTCCTCAATAACGGAATTGGTAGGATTTAAGCCTACGTAAAATTATTTCTTGGCAAGTCTGGAAATAACATCTTGGGTAATGTCATTGCCGCCGTATACAACCGCCGCTTTAGAAACTACGACGCTTAAACCTTTGGCATCTGCAACTTGCTTTACAATTTCTTCAACCTTTTTCAAAAGTTGTTCGCTAAGTTCACTTTCTTTATTAGCGATAATCTGCTGACTTTGCATATAGAAATCTTGTTTTTCCTGATCACTCAAGCTAGCTTCTTTTTCTTTGAAATTTTTCTCAACTTCATCAATCGTAGCTTTCAACTGATCTTCAGCACTTTGTCTATCTGGATGTTGCATCATAACTTGCGACATATCCACAACGCCAACTGAACCTGACGGCGCCGCCGATGCAATTCCGCCGCTCTGCGTAAGTGCCAATGCTACAACACTGCCGATAAAAACTAACGCAATCAATATGCTAATAATCTTTACCTGCTTTTTCTCAAGTTTTATCATTAAATACCGCTCCTTTGAAAAACTTTAACGCCGCGAATTATAACAAACTACCATTCACATTGCAAGCAATTTCGCGTAAAAATCTACCTAATACGCCACCAGCCGCCTATCAATAAAAAGCTCATGACTATGAACGCTAAACAGCCGATTATACACAAAATTAAATCTGGCTTGTAACGCCATATCCAATCGCCACTTAATTTTTCCAGCGGCAACGTAGAATGTTTATGCACATATGGTAAACATATCGCCGCGCCAAGAACAATGCCAAATACGAAAAGGCAGATAAACCCGATTAGCACGTCCAATGGTATCGTATCCATAAAATTATTTAGTGCTGGCACTTCCATAAAAAATCACTTCCCACGACGCAAAAATTTTAACCGAATCTCTGTCACGAAAATTTTATGGAAAAAAGTTGAAACTGTCAATCTTTTTTTCTAAAAGTTCAACGTTGCAAAATAATCGTCAAGCGTTTCTGCGCGGCGAATCATTTCGACGTTGCCATTTTCACGCAGTAAAAGTTCAGCGCTACGAAGTTTGCCATTGTAGTTAAAGCCCATTGCGTGACCATGTGCGCCAGTGTCGTGAATAATCAGCACGTCGCCAATTTCAATTTTCGGCAACTTTCTATCAATCGCGAACTTGTCATTGTTTTCACAAAGTGAGCCCGTCACGTCGTAAATGTTCGTAAGCGGCAAATTTTCCTTGCTAGAAATTGTAATGTGATGATAAGCGCCGTACATTGCAGGACGCATTAAATTTGCCATACACGAATCCAAGCCGATATAATTTTTGTACGTATTTTTTTCGTGAATGACAGTCGACACGAGCCAGCCAGCATTGCCAGTCATAGCGCGTCCACTTTCCGTAGCAATGGCAACGTTATCAAGCCCATTGCTGACTAAAACTTTTTCATACAATTCGTGAATGCCTTCACCAACTGCGCGGAAGTCAACAGGCTTTTCATTTGGACGATAGGGAATGCCAAAGCCGCCGCCTAAGTTGACAAATTCAAGTTCAATTCCAAGTTTATTTTTAATTTCGACGGCAAGTTCAAACATAATTTTAGCCGTCAATAAAAAAATTTCCGTCTCAAGTTCATTTGACGCAACCATTGTGTGAAGACCAAAACGTTTAATGCCTTTATCGCGGGAAATTCTGTAAGCATCGAAAATTTGTTTGCGCGTCAAGCCGTACTTAGCCTCTGCAGGCTTGCCGATAATTTCATTGCCTTCATTCATCAAATCGGCGGGATTGTAGCGAAATGAAATACATTTCGGCAGACCAGCTTTTTTTTCAAGGTAGTCAATGTGCGTTATGTCGTCAAGATTTATAATCGCGCCAAGTTCAAGCGCTTTTTTAAATTCGTCGGCAGGGGTATCGTTAGAAGTCAGCATAATTTTTTCACCGATAACGCCAGCACGTTCACTGATTAAAAGTTCCGCCAATGAACTGCAGTCCGTACCAGCGCCGTCACTTGCTAAAATTTTCACGATAGCTGGATTAGGCGTTGCCTTTACCGCGAAATGTTCACGGAAATTTTTTGCCCATGAAAAAGTTTCACGAAGTCGGCGGAAATTTTTTTTAATCGTGCCTTCGTCGTACAGATGAAACGGCGTTGGAAATTTTTTAATGACTTCGCGCAGTTGTGCATCACTTAGCGGAAAAATTTTTTCGTTCAAAGTTTGTACCACCTTTCTTATAACAAAAAAATTATAGCAAAGATTTTATGAAAAGAAAACTAGAAAGTAGCAGGTAGGGAGTAGGAAAAAATCATTATTAATTCCCTAGAGGTTGTTTGTAAAAAAAATCACGGTAAAAAGCGGCATTTCCCAGCGCCGTTGCAACGTTGTAGTGTTGCAACAAATGGGACGCGGTGTATTGCTGAAACTAATAAAACGCTAATCGTGGGCGCACAAATGCCGCAATGTTTCTTTTTGCTACTTTTTCTTTGCGCCAAAGAAAAAGTAGTTTATTAAAAAATTTTATAAAATTTAATTTTACAAACAGTCCCTAGATTGTGTCTATTTACAAAAAATTTTTGCGGGATATAATGAAACGTAAAAATTTTTTCGATTGAAAATTGGGGCGGGAAAATTGAGTAGAAAATTTGACGAAGTTGCAGACAAATTGCGCGTACAGGAACTTTATAAATTTGAAGATGAAATGCGGCGTCAAGGTTACAATCTTATAGCTGGCGTTGACGAAGCTGGGCGCGGTTCACTTGTCGGACCAGTCGTAGTTGCCGCCGTCATACTGCCGCCGAATTTTTATCTTGCTAAGCTGAACGATTCTAAAAAAATTTCCGCTAAAGTTCGTGAAAAACTTTTCGACGAAATTAAATCTGCCGCGATAGCTTATTCCTGCGTTGCAGTTAGCGTCGAGGAAGTGGACACGCTTAACGTTTATCAAGCGTCATTATTGGGAATGCGCCGCGCAGTTGACAATCTTTCAATTAAGCCTGACTTCGTGCTTACTGACGCTATGAAAGTTGACTTCGGTGAAATTGAAAGTCAAGCCATAATTCACGGCGACGCACTTTCCGCAAGTATAGCAGCCGCGTCAATTATCGCGAAAGTGTCACGTGACAGACTTGCTGACGAATGGAGCAAAATTTTTCCAGTTTATGGTTTTGAAAAAAATCGTGGCTACGGTACGAAAGAACATCTTGCCGCGATAAAAAATTTTGGCTTTACTAACATTCACCGTAAAACTTTTAATCCAGTGAAATCTATGTTAATTTCCTAAAAAGGAAGTGATTTAATGCCTATAAATGCAAATGCCGTTGGTATTCGTCCAGTAACGACCGAAAGACCGTTAAGAGAGTCTGAAGGTATACAGCGCCGAGACGAAGGCGTAGTATCTGGTTTTCGACCTCAAACTAACGTTGCCTTACGTACCGCAATCAGTGACTTAGCTGGAACGCTTGAACGTATCGCCACAAGTGAAAAAGCTGGCATTAATAAAATGCCTAGCGAAATTGGGCAGATCATCAGAAATATTTTAGAACAATCCCTTTCACTGCAGGAGACTTTAGGTAAGGGCATCGGCAGTACGATTGAAAGTCAACGCTTTTCAATGGAGCAACTGTCAACTTTCGGCAGAATGCTTTTTCAACTTGGTTCACTTGCCGACAGGGGATTTTCCATGAAAATTTCTCCTGAAACGCAGTCGCTTTTATCGCAATTTAAAAATTTAATCGTGTCGCAGGAAGGCGGCAACGCGCTTGAACCAGTGCTGTTGTCGAAGTCTGCCTTTGAATTGCTTGACTCAAAAATCCCTGAACAACTGCCGCAGGCTATGTATGAAATTTTGTCGCAGTTGTCACAACCGCTGGCAAATATAAATTGGAATCAGCCGTCCGATGAATCTGACATAATGAGCTTTTTAAATAAGCTTGTCAAATTTTTTATGCCGCGTCCTGCGTCTGACAATCGACCTGCTACGCCACAGCCACAACCTCAACCGCAACCTCAACAAAATTTTCAGCAACCGATGAATCAAGGTCAACCGCAAAATCAATTTCAACAACCGCTTAA
>CAMJAZ010000028.1 GCA_946403735.1 uncultured Selenomonadales bacterium | reverse complement strand
GTACGACAATTCCAGCGTTGCCTTGAATCGGTTCAGCTATCAACGCGGCGGGTCTGCCAGAAGTCGAAGTTTGAATAACGGTTTCAATTTTATTCGCGCATTCCAAATCGCATTCAGGAAATTTTTTACCAAGCGGACAACGATAGCAGTACGGATTCGGCGCAAAATGTATGCCGCCGACTGGATTGGGATCAGTACGCCACATTCCGATACCTGTTAAACTCATTGTAAGTTTAGTTCGCCCGTGCAAGCTATTTTGAAGTGCGATAAATTCTGAACTCTTCGTGTAAATCGTCGCCAAAAGTAAAGCGCCTTCGTTAGCCTCCGTACCAGTCGAACAGAAAAAAGATTTTTGCAAATCGCCAGGCGTAACTTTAGCTAACCGTTCGGCAAGGTTCACAAAATTTTCCGTAAGATAAATATTGCAGACGTGCTGAAGTTTTTTAATCTGCGCTATCATTCTTTCGGTGATGAAGGGGTTGCAATGCCCGCAATTTATGACGGAAACTCCCGCGTACATATCCAAATATTTTTTGCCTGCGTCGTCGAAAAGATATTGCATTTCACCGCGTACAAATTGCGGCGGGTCGAAGTAAAAATGACCTAAGCACGGCATAATAAATTTTTTCTTTTTCGCTAAAATTTCTTGCGCTCCAATATATTCACTCAAAATAAGCCCTCCAAATTTACTGCTCATAAGTACTTACAACTTCGCCGTTAGCGTTAGTCAAAGTTATCGGCGCGAAACTTAATTTGCCGTCTTTGATGCTTAGCGCGTCCGTAGTAATTTTGTAGCCAGCTATGTCAATTTCAACGTCATAAAAACTCAAGTCTTTGTACTCATTTATAAACTTCCCAGAAATTTTATCAAAAGCCACGACGCTATAACGCCCTTCGCCAGAAACAAAGTCACCGCTTGTAACAGTTTCTTTAGCGTTGCCTTTTGACTGTATCGCAATGTTTAAAACTACGTCGCAATGAAGATGCGCATTCGGAAGAGCAGTATACGCTTTTAAATCGCTACCGTGACCGTAAATGTTGTAGTAGCGCGTATCAATATTATAATCGCCGTGAGCGTCCAACTTCCCGTCGTAAACATCAGCTTTCACGTCGATAAAATTCAACGTAGAATTTTCGTAATGAATTTTGCCCTCAACGTTCGTGAAGTTAATACCGGGCAAGTTCAATTCAGCCATTTCAACTTTACCTTTGCCGATGGGTTGACTAACTGGACCTGTGAACCGTGCCATTAAAGTCATCTTATCATGAACATTCATTCCAAGACCCAACGACGAAGGGTCGACTTCACGCAACGTAACTAACAAGTTGCACTGCGGAACTTTTTCAGATTTAAAATCAATGTTGCCTTGAATGCTAAGTCCGCGCCCTATCATCGTACCGCCAAATGTGCCAGTGTAAGTGTTCAACGTCATTTCTTTATCGGTATTGATTTTTGTTTCCAAATGTACGCCGCGCATTAAGTAATGACGTTCGCCATAAAAAACTTCAAATTGGCAGTCGTCAAGTTTTAAATCTAAATCAATCTTGCGCCCTTCGATATTAAAATTTCTCCAGCCGTTTTCAATCTTCATCTGTTGCAAGCGGCGCCGACGTTCGCCAATTTCTTTTAATTCTTCCTCCGTCTTATTAACGCGGCTAATTTTTTCTTCCCAAGCGTCAGAATCTTTTTTCATATCGTCATGAACTTCATTTAAATCTTTTGAATGGCGTATGAAGTCGACGTTCATATTTTCATCTAAGTGAAGGGAAACGGCAGCGCCTTTTATATATAAATCTTTTATCGTCGTGGATTGAAAATTTTGCGTGACGATGTCTAAAATTTTTACTTTGAAACCGCCTTCAGGAATTTCAAGAATTGTACCGCCGCGCTCATGTTCCCACAACAAATTATTAAAAGTCACTTCGCCAAAAATATTTGCTTGAATTGTTTCTACGGTGATTGTTCCTTTCAACATATCCTGTTTAAGCATTGCTTCATTGAAAATTTTAGCCGCCGCGTGACTAAGTATTTCAAGTCCCGCAATGGAAATTAAAATTATCGCCGCCAAAATTGCTAGCAAATATTTAACACGCTTTGTCATTAGTCACCACCCAAAATTTCATCTGTCTAAACTTGCCACGCAGATGCCGAACATTACCCAGTACAATCTCATTGCGCTGTAACTTTCAAAAATAAAATCTGTCGTCGCGTATAACATAAGAGCTAGCGTCGAGTAAAATAAAATTCGCCCGTACAAATTGCCGCAACGTCGCCTTGACCAAATTAATATCCAGCCGAAAATTGTACAGAATAATATCACGCCGAAAATTCCAGTTTCCGCCCAAAAATGTAGGTACGTGTTGTAAGCGTGAATTACTTTCAGCGTTTGAACTTCAATAAGATATTTTTCGTGTAAAACTTCGTCGTAGTTGCCAAGTCCCACGCCCATTATTGGATTATTTGCGATAATGTCAACTGTACTTGTCCAAATTAAACCTCGCGCCGTGAAAACGTCCTCCGCGCAGATTTTTTCAACATCGCCCAAATCTTTCAACGTGCCTTGAAACATTATAAAAAAAATTCCCGCCGTCATAAGCGCTATTAAAATTTTCCTAGAACGGCTGAAACTTTCAATCAAAATCGCCGCTAAAACTATTGCTACGACAATTTGTGCGCAGTTCGTATATAAAAATAAAAATGCTACGAGCGAAATGAAAAACGTTGCGCCGTAAAAAATTTTTTTATAAAGAGCGCCTTCCTCATTCAGCGTCAAAATTAAAAGCGTAGGCAACAATATCACGTACAAAATGGAACTTTGAAACGGCGAATCATTTAAAAACGTTATTGGATTTTCCACGCCGTTTGAAAGCTGCCACGATATAAAAAAATCGTCAACTAGCAATGAAAGTACCGTCGCGATTAAAAGTTTTTCAGATTTTTTTTGCCGTCGAATCATCATCACTAGCGGCACGAATAAAATCATATTGTGACTAAAGAAAAACCAGTAGACGTTGCTGTCACTGTCCGATACTAAATCCCCACCGTACACAGAAGAAATTATCATCCACCACGCGAAGGCTGAAATTGAAATTAATAAAAATTTGTAGCGCTTAGTTAAATTCGTCACCGCGTCTTTGTGTATGAAAAATTTAACCGCGAACATCACAAAAATAATTCTGATTATGTTGCGGCTTAACGGTTCAGAAATACAAACACTCAACGCTAGCAAAATCAGCAGTAGCGTTTCAATGCGTAATGCGTAATGTGTAATGCGTAATGGCAAATTTTTAATTCCTAACACCTAGCCTCTAGCTCCCAGTCTCACCGCTATCAATGCGCCAGCAATTACTAAAAATTCGCGCATAAGTTTAACTTGATTTAAATTCGTATCGGTCAATCCTTCCAAGTGCAACGCGGCAAGTATCAATAACAACGTCAAACCTGCGCTGAATGTCATAGAATCTTCTTGCTTGTACTGCAGGAAAAATCTGCGGAATAAATATGCGTACAGCACAATGAAAGATACCAAACCAATGACGCCGCCTTCACTCATCACGAACAAAAAATTATTATGCGGGTGCGTGTGACCGCTCATCATTTCATCAGGTCGTTCCTTCGCGTCGGGGGAAATGTAATGTTCATTGTACATTTTCTCAAACATTTTCTGCCCAATGCCGTGTATTGGATAATCGCTGAAAATATTTATCGCCGATTCCCACATCAAAATTCTTTCCGTGTTACTTTGAAAATTTTTATCGGTCAACGTACCGATACGCGCTTGAAGTTGCGGGGACATTGCCAGCACGATTAAAAACGATACTAATAGCGCCGCAAAAAGTTTAGCCGTCAGCATTCGATATTTTTTTTCCAAAATGGCGAAAAGAAATAAAGTTGCGATAAATGCCAGCCAAGCGCCGCGCGTCATTGACAAGCCTAAACAAATTACGCTTAACAATGCCACGCCTATTGCCATTGGACGCAATTTTTTCGGCAGAAAATTTTCCTGCGCCATAAAAATTAAAATTGGAATTTGAATCAGCATTGACGACGCAAAAAAAGTTGGCGAATATTCCAGCCCAATCGCTCGTGGTATTCCCTCCACGAAGTATTGATAAACTCCCACCGCGTCATTGATGAAACTTGAAATTAACGTAGCGATTAGTACGCCGCGCAGTTGACTTTCATTTTGTATGAAGGTCGACGCGAAAAGTAGCGGTAAAAATCTATGCATTTCGCCGACGACTTCGCGCAAACTTACTGCCACGTCCAATGAAGTCACCGCAATTAAAATCTGCGTGGAAAAGTAAAACGCCAAAATTTTTAAAAGTCCTGAATCGAAGTGCGGAAAATTTTTTGTGCGAAAATAATTGTAGATTATGAAAAGTACGCCTAAAGCTACGGCAATGGTTGTCAATGCGGTTGAAAGTGTCGTTAGTAGAGCAATGGCAACTACTACGCCGTACATTGCGCTATCTAAGGAAAAATTTTTAAACACATGTCACCTATCATTTGTCGGGATCGGGAATTTCAATTTGCGGAACGTCAAACTTTTCATCAAGTTGCAAAATTTTATTTTCCGTGACGTTGTAACGTACGTGAGCATAACGTTTATTTTTTTGCAGCTTGAGACCTTCGGCAAATTCCAAATCTTTTTCAGCATTTATTTTGACATCGCCGTAAAAGTCAGCCTCTTTTGTTTCCCAGTTGAAAGTTGCCGTGTCAGACGTAACTGCGACACTGTCCCTGCCTTTAAAATCAATTCCGCCGACAAGGTCAGCCGTCTTTGTTTCCCATTGCAAGTAGGCATTTTCGCATTTCAAGTTATAATCTTTATGATCAAATGCGACAGAGCCAAGCGCCCAGCATTTTTGCGAAACGACATTGACGCGGGCTTCATTCGCCGTAACAGTAGCCTTCAAGCCGTGATTGTTCATTACGACGCGGACGTTGTCTTTCAATACGTAATGACCCTTCATAATGTCGAAGTAAGTTTGACCAGCTGTAATTTCTGGCATATCGGCAAAACTTTTCGCGGGAATCATCAGTAAAATAAATACTGCAAATAAAATTTTTAAAACTCTCACTTTAGCGCACTTCCTTACTTTCAATAAAATTTAAAATTCCTTCAAAATCAAAGGCGACGTTGGGATAAAAAATTTTTGGACGTTCAATCATTACGACTGGCAGATTTAAAATTTTCGCAGCGGCAAGTTTTGTATCAGCGCCGCCAATTTTACCGCTATTCTTCGTGACGATGACTTCTGCGCGGCAATGCTTGAAAGTCTCAACGTTTAATTCCGTGCTGAAAGGTCCTTGCATTGCGATAATATTTTTAGGCGTCAAACCATAGCTTTCACATTCGTGCAGAACTTCAACCGTAGGGAGAATTCTAACAGACAAATTACAATCTTTCAATGCAGGCGCGTAAATAAATTTTTTCAAGTTGCGACTGCCAGTCGTGATGAAAATATTTTTGCCGAGTTCAGCCGCCTTGACTGCCGCAGATTCGTAGCTGTCGACTTTAAAAATATTTTCGGCGTCGACTTCAACTTCAGCGCGTTCAAATCGTATGTACGGAATTTCAGCGCGTCGACAAGCCGCAATGGAATTTTGCGAAACGTTGACGGCGTAAGGGTGGCTGGCGTCAACAAGTATGTCAAAATTCCCGCGCAGATTTTCAGTCAATTCATCTTCGTCCAACTTTTTATCGCTGATTAAAATTTTTTCGTACTGTTCAAGAATTTTCTTGCCGTACTCACTGACAACAGACGCCGTGACTAAATGTCCGTGCCGCGATAAAAATTCGGCAAGCTTGCGCCCATCTTCAGTACCTGCTATTAAAAAAATTTTCATTCAATCACCAGCAATGATTATAACATTGTTCAAAAAATTTTCCACAAAAAAGTAATTGGATGATAAATATTCCGTGACAAATTTAATTTGAAAGTTCCTCAACTTTTTCGCGCAAAAGTGACGCGGCATGAGAAAATATTTGATTCTTTTTCCATACAAAAAAATTTTTAAAGATATTCGGCGGCGAAAGTGGCTTAAAAGTTAGCAAAGAATTTTCAGTAAGGTTTAGCAATTTGTCGAGCGATAAAACGTAGCCGATGCCTTCTTCTGCCATAAGTGACGCATTATAAATCAGCGTGTACGTTGCAACGACGTTAAGCGCGTTTGAATCTTTGCCGAACCAATTTTCAAGTTCCTTTTTGCCTAGCGCCTGTTGCGAAATGATTAAAGGCAGTCCGTCCAAATCGGCGGCGCAAATTTTATCAAGCGTGGCAAGCGGGCTATCTTTTCGCATTATCACGCCCCAAATATCTTTGTGTGAAATTTCAATGTACGAATAATTTTTCGGCGGCGCTGGCTGAATCAATACGCCAAAATCTAAAATGCCTTTGTCTAAACCTTCCTTGACGCCGTTATAATCCATACTGTGCAAGTGGCAATGAATCATTGGAAATTCCGCCGTAAGTTCACGAATTGCACGAGCAATAATTTGCATACCCGCCGTTTCACCGCAACCGATTCTTACGTTGCCGCTGACACCTTCGCGCGAATTTGAAATTTCATCTAGAGTTTTGTCAATCAATGCGTTAATTTCTTCAGCGCGTCTTTTAAGAAGGTAGCCTGCCTCCGTTAAAGTGGTGCGGCGTTTATTTCTGAAAAAAAGTTTTACGCCAAGTTCATCTTCAAAATCCATAAGCTGACGTGATAAAGCTGGTTGAGAAATATTTAATTCTGCCGCTGCCCGTGAAATATTTTCAGTTCGTGCAACCGCCAAAAAATATTTCAGCAATCGAAATTCCATTTTCTTCACCTAAACGCAAATGTTATCAAAAATTTTTATGCGTTTCAATTATGATTCTTCATTCGATATATGTATTTGTTATTAAAAATTTTCCGTGCTATCATAAAAAAAATTAAAGACTTCGTGATTGAAGGGGAGTTGGAAAAATGAAATTTTTTAGCAAGAAAAAAACTGCGTTTATGGTAGCGGCATTACTGGCAGGAAGTTTTATTTTTGGAGGCAATGAAAGTACAGCTTATGCGGCTGTATCGGCTGGAACTTTGGCGGCGGCATCGCAGATGAAAAATTCGTCAATAAGCGAACTTACCGATGACACGCGCGTTTTCAACGTCGACAAATCAATCACCGTAAAAAATGTTCACTTTCAAAATCGCTACGGCTTTGAAGTTGCTGGGCATTTGTACTTGCCGAAAAATTTTGACGCCAATAAAAAATATAAAGCCGTCGTAATTGCTGGACCTTTCGGCGCTGTGAAAGAACAAGCGTCTGGATTGTACGCGCAGGAAATGGCTAAAAATGGTTACGTTGCCTTAGCTTTCGATCCTTCAATGACGGGTGAAAGTAGCGGCGTTCGTCGTAATATGGGGTCGCCTGAAATTTTTACCGAAGATTATCACGCGGCTGTTGACTTCGTAACGAATTTAAAATTTGTCAATCCCGAACAAGTTGGCGCTATTGGAATTTGCGGACTTTCTGGCATGGCGATAACTGCAACTGGTAGCGATTCGCGCATTAAAGCAGTTGCAACGTCCGCAATGTATGACATGAGCGAAAGTATTAGCGATCATTACAATGGCGCTTACTACACGACGGCTCAACGTGAAACGGTTAAAAAACATTTGGCGGCAATGCGTGACGAAGAGGCGAAAACTGGTAAATCAATTCGCGGCGCTCACGAATTAGGCGTTGACGCTAACGGCAATATTGAAACTTTTGATTTAATGTTCCCTGACAAATTGCCTGCAGATGCTAACGTTGTTATTAAAGATTTTTATAACTACTACGTCGGACGCGCTTATCATCCCCGCGCCATTAACTCAAACAGTTCCGCGTGGGATTCAACGACGCCTTACGGATTTTTCGACTTCAACTTAATGGATAATATTGACGAATTGGGAAATACTCCTGTACTTTTAATCACTGGCGACAAGGCGCATTCAAAATACTTTTCAGATAACGTCTACGCTAAGATAAAAGGTCCTAAAGAAGAAATTGTCGTACCTGGCGCAACGCACGTTGATTTATACGACCAAATGGATAAAATTCCGTTCAAGCGCTTAGTTGAATTCTTTGATAAAAATTTGAAAGCTTAACATTTTTCCAACTCATTTAAATTTTAAAAGCTCCTACAAAATTTTTCGTAGGAGCTAATTTTTTTTACGCAATAATTCAAAGCTAAAAAACTAAGGAACTTAGCGGCATATCCCAGCGCCTGGCTGAATAATTAGGAATTAGGAATGCGTAATTCGTAATGAGGAATGAAACCTACTAACTACTAACTACCCCCTACTAACTAAATTTGCGCCAAAATAAAAGTAGTTTATAAAAAAATAATTATTCAACACTTCCTAAGTCTTTCAAAAAATTTTTATTTGAAAATGCCGAGCCGCTGAAAGATTTTCACGCCGTACTTGCCAAGCATTGGGATGCGTTCCATATCTTCTTTAAGCAGTCCGCCAAGTAAAGCTATTGCCGCAATATAAACTATTCCGCCAAAAAATACTGCGCCGAATGTTGAGAAAGCGCCGCTATTAAATTCAGCTATTGTGAAGTTGTAGAAAAGTTTGACTGCACCTGCCATAATTGCCGCCGCGCCAATCGTCTTTATCAGTTGTCCCAACTCAATTTTATAGCCGATGTATTTGTAGATGAAATACAAATTGATGAATGCCGCGACGCCCATATCAGCCGCCGTTGCCCACGCCGCGCCCATAATTCCGAATGCTGGCATTGCCGTTAAAGTCCAATTCAAAATAACTTTAGCTATCGCCGCTAAAATCATATTTACCATTGGGATTGTTGTATGTCCGAGTCCTTGCAATACGCCTGTTGAAACTTGATGAAGTCCCAACAAAATTATTGATACGGCAGAAATCATTACCGCTGGACCTGCGCCCGGCGCGTTGTAAATCAGTGATGAAATTGGCGTTGCTAAGAAAAATACTATTACGAAGGCTGGGAAACATACAAAGTTTGAAATTCTAACTGCCGCCGCCGTCTGGCGAAAAATCCGCGCAGTATCTTTCAATGCTCTTGATTCTGAAATTGCAGGGACGATTGACACTGCCAAAGACGCCGTTAAAATCGTTGCCAAGTTGACAAGCGGTACTGCCATTCCGTTTAAGTAGCCGAAAAGTTCTGTTGCTTGCCGTACTGAATAGCCTGCAACTTCCAATCTCTGCGGAACTATCATTAAATCTAAGTTAGACACGACGGGCAACATTATCGACGCCGCGCTAACTGGTAACGCTAACTTGAACATTCGCTTTATGATTGAAAATGTTGATTCGCTTTGCGACTGCGGAGTTGGCGCTAAGTCTGCGGCGAAATTTTTTTCAATGTCACGATTTAATTTTATGTGGAAGTAAATTAAAACGATTAAGCCTGTAACTGCGCCAGCTAATGCGCCTAAACTTGCACCAGCCGCCGCGTAATCAAGACCCCATGGCAAAAGTAAATCGGCTAATACAATCATCGTTACGACGCGAAAAATTTGTTCGACAATCTGACTGACTGCCGTCGGTGTCATACGTTGCCAGCCTTGCAAGTAACCGCGTGACGCCGCTAAAAATGTTACGAAAAAAACTGTAGGAGAAAGTGCGACGACTGACATATAGGCGCGTTCGTCACGGATTAAATGTAAATCAATCAGCCAGCTTGCCGAACAGTAAGTTAGCAATGAAAAAAATACGCCAGTCACGAACATTAACGCCATTGAAATTTTGAAGACGCGCCGCGCTCCAAAAATATCTTTCAAGGCGACGCGCTCGGCAGTTATTATCGAAATTGCGATTGGTATTCCCGCCTGCGAAACAGTTATTGCGAAAAAATATATAGGAAATGCCATTTGGTACAGCCCGATACCTTCGCCGCCCAAAATTCGCGATACGAAAATCCAATTTAATGAACCAATTACTTTTACGACAAAACTTGCTATCGTCAAAATAAAAGTTCCTCGCAAAAATTTTTCGCCTTTAGTTTGCGTCTTTGAGTTTATTTCAGTCAAAAAATTTTCCACCGTCCTTTTAAAATGATTATAGCATTTTAATTTGACGTTGAATAGAAAATTTTTTTTACTTCGGCAACTTTACTTCTCAATTTGTTTTTTATATTACTTTGCAATGCTATTTAAAATGTTGTATAATTCACCAAAAATTTGAAGGCAGATGCAGTGAAATTTAATAAGGAGAGATTATTTTTTATGGAACAGAATATGGGGCTTAAAGATATGCGTGCCTTCTTCGCGATTGTTGAGGAGGGGAATATAAGTCACGCAGCACAACGTCTTGGCATTGCACAACCCGCGCTTAGTCGTCAGATGAAACGTCTTGAGGAAAAGTTGGAAGTTAAACTTTTTGAACGCGGGTCAAGGCGAATCAGATTGACGGAGGCAGGGCGCGTACTTTACGATCGCGTTGAAAACATTCTCGGTATGGTTGACGGTACTGTACGCGAAATTACGGAAATAGGTACTGGCTCAAAAGGGTCAATTCGCATTGGCACAATTACAACGTCAGGCGCGATGATTCTGCCCGAT
>CAMJAZ010000027.1 GCA_946403735.1 uncultured Selenomonadales bacterium | reverse complement strand
CGCAGAAATCGCATCACGCGATTTACGCGGACGGGCGCGCGTCCTTGCGCGCCCCCTGTTATTGCAAAGGTTTCAATACTTTTTACTGTTATTCAACACGACCTAGCGGCATTTCCCAGCGTCTGCTGAATAATGAGTAATGCGTAATGATTAGGCTACAAACTACTAACTACCCCCTACCCCTTACCCTCTACCCCCTACAAACTAAATTTGCGCCAAAGAAAAAGTAGTTTATAAAAAAAATTATTAAATTTGAGTTTACAAAAAATCTATACTAACTAAAAAATGTAATGGGTAACAATAGAAAAAAAGTTCAACAAAGAATAATCCAATTAGTCGTCGTGATGTTGGCGGGAATTTTAATTGTCATGTTTCGTTACGGCTGGTTGCAACTCGTACAAGGCAGTGAACTTGCTGAAAGAATGCGCTACCAAGTCGGTCAAGATTATCTTGTACAATCTCCACGCGGCGCGATTGTCGATAGAAATGGGCGTGAATTGGCAGTCAGTACCATGACAAAATCTCTTTTCGTCGATCCGAATCACGTTGATAATCCTGAACAACTTGCTAAAGACTTAGCGCCACTTGTCGACAAGACGGAGGAGGAAATTTTAAATTACATTAACGTCGGCGGCGGTTTCGTATGGATTAAACGGCGTATGGAACAATCTGAATATGAAGCCATTCGCGCCATGATTCGTGAAAAAAATTATATCAGTTGCTTAGGTTTTCGCGATGAGGCTAAACGCTACTATCCCAATGACGTATTGGCGGCTAATCTTTTAGGTTTCGTTGGCACTGATGATAAAGGGCTTGAAGGCATTGAACAGGCGCTTGACAAGTACATTAAAGGCGAAGTCACCGAATCTTTTTTGTACACGGACAGCCACGACAATCCAATTTTGGAATCAATTTTTGTTCGTCACGGCTATCAAGGCGACAGGTGCAAGACAATTCAGTTGACGATTGATAGCGCAATTCAATTTATCGTTGAACAGGAACTTGATAGAGCTATGGCGGAAAATAATCCGTTGGCGATAACGTGTATTGCAATGGACCCTAAGACTGGCGAAATTTTGGCAATGGCTAACCGTCCTTCGTACAATCCAAATAAATTTTTGGACTACGATGAAATGATGTGGAAAAATCGCGCCGTCACGTCGATTTATGAACCTGGCTCAACGTTTAAAGTTATCACGGCTGGCGCGGCATTGCAGGAAGGAATTGTTTCACCGAATCAAACTTTTGTTGATCCTGGTTACGTTACAGTTTCTGGCAAGCGCATTCAAAACTGGAACGGTGCAAGTTTTGGCGTCGTAACTTTCGCGGACGTTGTTAAGCAGTCACTTAACACGGGCTTTGCGTTAATCGGCTTAGACTTGGGCGCGGAAAGATTAACAAGGTACGCAAAAATTTTCGGCTTTGGTGAACCAACTGGAATTGAATTGCCTGGCGAAGAGGCTGGCATTTTGTACAATCCGAATGAAATGGTTGACTCTGATATTGCAACAATGGCGATTGGACAAAGTATAGCCGTCACGCCGTTGCAACTTGTCACGGCAGTCAGCGCGGTTGCCAATGACGGAATACTTTTAAAGCCGCATATTGTCAAGTCGATTAAAAATGCTAACGGCTCAACTTATTCAGAAACGCACGTCGAGGAAGTTAGACGCACGATTGATTCAGCGACGGACAAAACTTTAGTCGGACTTTTGGAACAAGTCGTAGCGGCTGGTGGTGGACGTAAAGCGGCAGTTCGTGGTTACCGTATCGCTGGTAAAACTGGTACCGCGCAGAAGATTAATGAGTACGGCACGGGCTACACGGATGGATTGTACATTGCGTCATTCTGCGGTTTTGGTCCAGTTGAAAATCCCCGCGTGACATTGCTAGTTGTCATTGATGAACCGTCGGGAAGTTTTTACGGCGGACAAATTGCCGCGCCAGTTGCTGGTAGGATTTTTTCACAAATTTTTAGGTACATGCGAATTGAACCAAGCGGCGCTATCTTCGACGATGAAGAACTTGCAGAAGACGTTGGCGAAGGTGATTCTTCTGGTATGACTGCCATTAAACAGGCTGAAGTTGAAGAAGTTGTTGAAGAGACTGCAACTGAAGAAGAAATTGCAGCTGAAGAAGTTTCACAAGATGTAGCCGTTGTACCGAACTTTGCGCGGAAAAGTATTCGCGAATCTGCGCGGCTAGCTAGTGAAGTTGGGCTTACATTTGAGGCACAGGGATCGGGATTTGCCGTCGAACAATCCATTGAGGCAGGCGCGGTTGTCGACAAAGGCACGACGATTAAAATTACATTTAGCCCATAAAATTTTATGCTGATAAAAAATTTTTTGAAAGTTAATTTTCAGTGAACCTACTTTTTCTTTTGGCGCAAAAGAAAAAGTAGCAAAAAGAAAACAGCCCGCTGAAATCGCATCACGCGATTTGCGCGGGCGGGCGCTCATCCTTGAGCGCCCTTTTATATTCTAATTTTTCAAATAAAAAGCGGCAGGGAAAATTTCCTCGTCGCATTATTTTTTTGTGTTTAAAATTTTTACGTCGTCAATCTGTCTCTACGTTTAATGAAACGTCTTTCGTCACTAAGTCAAAAGAAACGTCCGCTTCATACATTCTGTTCCAAGGATGGGTGAACAAAATATTTTTCAAAAGATAACCTGGCGGCAGAACAATATTTTCTTTAACGAACTTCATAGCCATTTCCGAAGTTAAATCGTCGACACGAGCCATTTTTTCGTCAATCGCACCTTTTGAGCCTTTACCTGGCATTTTCGGCAACATATCTGTAACGACGCGGCGCACATTTGCTTGATAAACCCAATCGTCCAAGTAGCGCGTTAAAAGTAAGTCGTCAACGTCGCGATCGTCCATCCACGACGTTAAAACTCCTTCGCCAATTAAAAATCCTGAACTGTTCGACGGTGTATTCCAGCCGCTGTAAGCACGAATTTTGAAAAGTAAATCGTTAATGCGCAGTTGATCCATAAGCGCATTATCAGCACCGTTAGCGTAGGCAATATCGATGATACCGACGGGATAATTTTTATTCGTCAATTCAGTTAAAATCTTCATGAAAGACTTTGTACCTCTGCGCGGCGTCGTGACGTTGCCGGGCAAATTAGCCTCAAAAGTTTTTCCATCGTAATTCGTATTGACTGCTACAACAAAATCTGCGCGGTCGTTACGATTAATTCTAAAGCCGCCAGCCGCATAAATTGCACCGTCGACCGACGCGGAAATTGTTTCATTACCATAGCGCGGGAAAGTTTGTCCGCCAGTTCCAGCGTTATACCGAACTGCTACAAATGGAATTTCGCCAATATCGCGGTTAATTGCACGGCTAAGCATAAGTACGCCCAATTCATCAGCGCCTGACATAACTTGACAACGCGCCTTGCCTAAATCTGCAACATAGTCTGTCAAATGCCGCCCTTCCAAATGCGTCTGCGAATATTCCGCGCTATCGTCACAACCAATTAAAAAATAATCGAAGGTGTAATCGCGCGTCAATTCCACAAAATATTTCAAGGCGTCATAATTTTTTTTACGTCTATTAAACCAATCTTCAAGATCATTCGCGGGAATTGTACCTTCAAGCCCAGCAAATTCTTTCGTCTCACGTCTAGTCAAGCCGTTTATTTCAAGTTTATCTCTTAAAGCGGTGTATCTGAAAATTTGCGTGCCGTAAGTTGCATAATATTCTGGTTCATACCCGATATTGGAGCTCATACGCGGCGTGCGCATAACCGTGCCGAAAGCATAAATTGGAAGGTTAGGGAAACGTTGCTTGAATTCCACAAACTTTTTAGCCCGATTTAAAATTTGATCAGCCGTCAAATTATGTTGCCGAGAAGCAACTAAACTTCCATAAAGCATAGAATCAGTTGAAATGACTGCGGCGCTAGCACCGACAGCATTTTCATTTAGCCACGTCCAAAGTTTTTCAGCATCGCCTATACTTAAGTTAGTACCTATAATTTCATCGGGCGGCACAACAACTTCATAGCCAAGCTTTTCAGCAACGGCGATTGTTTGAGATAAAGTTATTGGGCGATTGT
Source organism: uncultured Selenomonadales bacterium (assembly GCA_946403735.1). GTDB lineage: Bacteria > Bacillota > Negativicutes > Selenomonadales > Selenomonadaceae > Quinella. Next base: position 6,614 of record CAMJAZ010000027.1, on the reverse strand, counting down.
CAATCGGTATGTACAAAATTTTTTTACCTTGACCGATTGACGCGGCAAGGGCGATCGTTGCCAACGAAATTATAATTGCTGTTAGTGTAAAAAAAATTAAAACTCTCTTCAACGTTCACACCCTCACTTTCAAAAACTATTAACTACTATTTACATATTTTTCACTGGAACTGGTCCGCGTGAAAGAGCAATCGCGCCAGTTCTAGCAATCTCAACAATTTCATAATCGCTTAAAACTTCGCAAATAGCGTCAATTTTATTTTGTCCGCCAGTCAATTCAATGACAATATTTTCACTCGTCACATCAACAATTTGTGCGCGGAAAATGTCGACAATGCTAACTAAATCTGCGCGGGTCTCCTTCGACGCTTTAACTTTAATCATCACAAGTTCACGTTCAATCGACGGCGCTTTACTCAAATTCACGATTTTAATAACGTCAATCAATTTGCCAAGCTGATTTACGACTTGATCAAGTTCGTTTTCGGATTCGACGCTGACAACGATATTAATTCGCGTGACGCTAGGTTCTTCCGTGTAGCCAGCTGAAATGCTTTCAATGTTGAAGGCGCGGCGGCTGATAAGTCCTGACACGTGAGTCAAAACGCCTGGCTTATTATCGACAAGCACGGCAAGTAAATATTTTTTCAAAATTTAAATCTCCCTTTAATTCTACATTCTTAATTCTTAATCATCCTGGTGGCCATTGCATGGAGCGTCCGCCAAGTAAATGTACGTGCAGATGATGAACAGTTTGTCCGCCTTCATCGCCCGTATTTATGACGACGCGATAACCGCTTTCATCAATCTTCAAATCTTTAGCAAGTTTTGGTACAACGTCAATCAAAATATGCGCGGCAAGGTCTTTATCGTCTACTTCAAAGGCGTTAATGCTGGCAATATGTTTGCGCGGTACAATTAAAACGTGTTGCGGCGCTTGTGGATTTATATCACGAAAGGCAACGACGCTTTCATCTTCATAGATAAAGTTTGACGGAATTTCGCCGTTAGCAATTTTGCAAAATAAACAATCCATAAAATTTTTTCCTCCCTACAAAATATTATAACGCATTGGTACAGTAAAACTTAAAATAAGCGGGGCGCGCAAGGACGCGCGCCCGTCCGCACAAACGACGTGATGTCGTTTCTGCGGACATGTTTTCTTTTGCTTCTTTTCTTTTGCGCCAAAAGAAAAGAAGTTCATAAATAAAAATTTCTATAAACTTAAATTCTACAAAAAGTCCCCAGCTACCCAAAAATATTTTGAAATACGGTAAACCAGCCTTTGGAAATTTCTGGCATTTCCATACCCGTTAAAAGACTGTTCACCAACTCTTTCACGCAACGCGACGCTGGAGACTTCGGCTTTCTTACGATAAACGGTTCTTGAAAACGTACCGCCTCTGCAACTGCGCGGTCTTCATAAACATAGCCGATTGGGTCGACAAACACATCTAAAAATTTCTGTGTCGTCTGATTCAACCTTTCAGCCGTTTCCCGCCATTCGTCCAAATTTTTCACGCGATTAACAATCAACTTTAAACTACCTTTGCCCTTGTACTCACTGTACGCTTTAATGACGGAATAAACGTCAGCCAACGCGGCAGGTTCACTTGTCACCACAAATAAAATTTCACGTGCAAATAAAATAAATTCCATTACGTAGCGATTCAAGCCCGCGCCCGTGTCAATAACAATCGTGTCGGCAATGTTCGACGACTCAATAATTTTTCGCTGAATGATTCGCAAATCTTCATGGCTGGCATTCATCATTTTTTCAATACTAGCTACGCCTGAAATATATTTTATGCCAAAGTCACTTTCTTCGATAACGTCTTCAACTTTAGTCTTGTATCGTGCAAGATCAAGCAAACTTCGTTGAGTTATTCGCCCCATTAAAAGATTTATATTAGACATACCTATATCGGCGTCGATAAGTAAAACTTTTTTCCCAGCCATTTGCAAACCTATTGACAAGTTCAGCGCCAAATTAGTTTTGCCTACGCCGCCTTTGCCACTGGTAATTGTAATTATTCGCATTGAGCCGTTATCGCCAGTTTTTTCTTCAACCAAATTTCTAAGCCGTGATGCTTGATCTGCCATTAAAGGCGCTCCCTTCATTTAGCTATCATTCGCCAACAATTTTTTTCAAAAACAAATCAGTTAAAATATTCACGTTGGCAACTTCAATGTCTTCTGGTACACCTTGCCCAGTTGTGAAATAAGAGAGCATCAAATTTTTATCTTTCAGCAGATTCAAAATCAACCCAAGCGTTCCAGTTTCGTCAATCTTCGTGACAATCAATTTTTCTGGCTCGACGATTGAAAATTTTTCTATCATATCTCTAGCGTCAGTAATTTTTGTAGTGGCGCTTACAACTAAATGTTTTTCAATTCTGGAGTGGACGCTAAGCAAATCTTTCAAATCTTGCATTTGTTGAAAACTTTGTCGACTGCGTCCCGCCGTATCGATAAGAATCAATTCACGGTCTTTATGACGGTCAATCATCGCGCTTAATTCCGCAGGCGAATAAACAATTTCAAGCGGCAAGCCTAAAATATCTGAATAAGTTTTCAGCTGGTCAACGGCGGAAATTCTAAACGTGTCAGCCGTCACAAGTACCGGTTCAATTTTATGTTCAAGCACGAACTTAGCCGCGATTTTAGCAAGCGTCGTAGTTTTACCCACGCCCGTCGTTCCCAAAACTGCAACGATTCTTGAGCCGTGACGATTTAATTTTATGCCACCTGAAAATTTTAAATGTTCCTCAATGTAGTTTGAAAGTGTCAATCGTGCCGCGCTAGTTAAAACATCTGCAGACGTGTCACCAATGCTGGCGTCCGTTTCCATTTCATCTAAAATATCTTCGTCAACTTCCTGGTACGTTAAAGCTTCGCGCAGAGTCACGGAATTAGGCGACGTATTACGACCCATGACGCCCGACAAAAGATTTTTCATACGGGCAACTTCATTTTCAAGGTTATGAATTTTTTTCTCTTCAGGAGTCATTCTAGCCGTTTTAATGGCTTCAGCTTGTCCAGAAGTTGACATACGGCGGCGATGACGTTCACGCATTTGTTCAGCCATTTCAGCAACTTGTGCTTGTGCCTGCGCCTGCGCTTGAGCTTGCATTTGCATTTGCGCCATTGCCATTTGGTACTGGTTGAACTGCGCGAACATCATAGCTTGAGCCTGCGCTAATTGTTCAGGAGTAAAGCCAAACTGCGCGGCTTGCTCGTGAAGTAATTGTTCATCAATGGGCGGCAAGTTTTCATCGGCTGAAATATTTTCATCAATCGGTTGTAAACTTTCATCTGCTGGTAAATTTTCATCAATGGGCGGCAGATTTTCATCTGCTGGTACGTTTTCATCAATAGGTGGCAAATTTTCATCTGCTGGTACGTTTTCATCAATAGGCGGCAAATTTTCATCTGCTGGTACGTTTTCATCAATGGGCGGCAAATTTTCATCTGCGGAAATATTTTCATCAATGGGCGGCAAGTTTTCATCTGTTGGTAAATTTTCATCAATGGGCGGCAAATTTTCATCTGTTGATACGTTTTCATCAATAGGCGGCAAATTTTCATCAGCGGAAACATTTTCATCATCTGTTAATGATTCGTCGTCAACGTCAACAGTTTCAGCAGGATTTTGCGCGTTACGAATAGTTTCAGCAAGTTTTTCATTTTCAGATTGAACGCGGCGATCATCAAAAGTAGCCGACTTATCTGGGCGATCAATCGGCAGTTCGTCATTGAAAGTTGAATGAAAATCTTTGTTTGATTCGTCGTCGTTATCTTCAAGTTCTGGTGGAATTGTTTGCTTAGGCGGACTTTTATAAATGCCGCGTACTCTTTCAGCAAGTGGTACAGCTTCGACGGCGGCGGTTATCTCGATAATTTCTTTTCCGCCGAAACCAAAAAACCCGCCTTTTTTGTATTTGCGGCTGTGAAGTATAACGGCATCTTCACCAAGTTCCGCCTTCATCTCCGCCATTGCATCTTTCATTGTTTCGGCTTTAAAAACTTTTATCTGCAAGATAGTCTCCTTGTGCTTAACGCGTTTATTTTATGTTAAAAATTTGTCTGTCAATAAACAAAGTTCAACAATAAGTTTAGGATACTTTCGACGTTACAGGAAAATTTCCTTCGTAGATTTTAACGATTAGGAATTACGAAAAGTTATAACAAAAATTTTATAAGGAAAATTTTCCGTCAGAAAGTTTCATTTTAAGTGCACCTGTTGGACAGATTGAAATAATTTCCGCCCAATCTTCGCACTTTGAATTGTCGACAAAAATTTTGCCGTCTTTGAAAGTTACGCCGCCAAATTCAGATTCGCTAACGCAAGCGCCGCACCGTACACAAATTTTTTCGTCAAGTAAAATTTCTTTCGTCATATTAAAATTATATCACGTGCAAAATTGGTAGACAAACTTTTCTGTGCAGGAAATTTTTCAGTACGGTTTTTTATTGTAAAATTTTTTTGTCAATGTTATACTGATTTAGTAAGTAATTAGTAGTCAGTAGTTAGTAGTTAGTGGTGAAAATTTTTTAGGAGGATGATAAATATGAAAATTGGAGTTATCAGCGATACGCACGGTTACGAAGGACGATTTGTACAGGCTTGTGAAAAATTTTTTGACGGTGCAGATTTAATCTTGCACGCGGGCGACGTACTCAATCACGGTCCAAATAATCCAAATTGCAAAGGTGATGACTACGCGCCAAAAGCTCTTGCCAATCGCATTAACAATTCGGAAATTCCAATTATAATTTGTCGTGGCAACTGTGATTCGGAAGTCGACCAAATGGTTATTGAAGTACCGATTCAAGCGCCGTATGCTTACGTTTTCGCCAATGGCAAACGAATTGTCGTAACGCACGGACACACCGTCATGAGTGACGAAGAAAAAAATTCTATGGCGGCGCATCTTAAAGCGGACATCTTCATAACTGGTCACGTTCACAAAAATGTTTTGGAAAAACGCGGCAATACAATTTTCCTTAATCCTGGTACGCCGTCCCCATACCTTACAAATCGTGAGGACAAAAAAACTTCCGTCGCCGTCATTACCGACGAAGATATTAAAATTTTCGACCTCGACAGCGGAGAAGTTTTAATGAGTTACAAATTTTAGGTGATTTAAATGAGCAACCATTTACGTATAGAAAAATTGCAGGAACTTATCAAACAAGAAGTCAGCAAAATGTTGTTGATGGACATTAAAGATTCACGAATTGGTTTCGTGACAGTGACAGGCGTTGAAATGACTGGCGACCTGCGCGAAGCTAAAATTTACGTCAGCATAATGGGCAACGATGAACAAATTAAATCTTCGCTTGAAGGTTTACAATCCGCACTTGGATATATTCGCCGCGAAATTGGCAGACGCATTAAAATTCGTTTCACGCCAGAAATTTCTTTTGCGCTGGATAAATCCCTTGACTACAGCGAACATATTCAAAAACTTTTACTGAAAATTGAACAGGAAGGGAGTACAAATAAACTTGAACTTAACAATGAAGGAGACGGCGGCGAAGTTAAAGGCAGCTGAAAAAATTTTAGTCACTGCACACATTCACCCCGATGGCGACGCGATAGGCTCAACGCTTTCAATGTGGCTGGCACTTCGTCAACTTGGCAAGTCCGCGCAGATTTACCTTGATGACGTTATACCGACCAACTTACTTTTCCTGCCGCACGTCGACGCGATAAAACGTCCTACTGCCGATGAAAAGTTTGACGCTGATTTACTCGTCGTACTTGACACATCCACCGACAGGATTGGTAAAGTTGCCGCGATGACTGACGCGCCGATTTTAAACATTGACCACCACGTCACAAATTCAAATAAAGATGATAATGATTTGTACCTTGAACACGACGCGGCGGCAACTTGTGAAATTATGTTAGCACTTTGTCACGAATTGGGTGTTGAAGTTACAAAAGAAATTGCAACTTGCATTTACACAGGAATTGTGACGGACACAGGCTTTTTCAACTACTCCTGCACCACATCAAAAACTTTTCATGCGGCGGCGGAACTTGTCGACTTAGGCGTTGAACCAAATTATATTTCTGAGCAAATTGAAAAGCGTACACTTGCCGACGTGAAAGTTATGAGCGCCGCACTTCAGACAATGCAACTTTATTTCGACGGCAAAGTTGCTGGAATGTTCATTGACGCTGAAATTGAGAAAATGGCTGATACGACTGAAGGTCTTGTCGATTTAATCCGCGTCATTAATACGGTTGAAATTGCTTTCATTTTGCGCTATCAAGATGAAAAAACTTGTCGAGCTAGTTTGCGGTCGAAAGGAATGGACGTTTCAAAAATTGCTAAATCGCTTGGCGGAGGCGGTCATATTCGCGCGGCAGGTTGCACACTCCATACAAATTTTGACGACGCTAAAAATATTTTGCTGAAAACGTTGGGAGAATATTTCAAGGCGTAAAGTGTAACGCGTATAAAAAATTTTTCATTACGCATTACATTGGGTCGTGTTTAATAATTATTTTTTTAAACTACTTTTCTTTTGGCGCAAAAGAAAACATGCCCGCTGAAATCGCATCACGCGATTTGCGCGGGCGGGCGCGCGTCCCTGCGCGC
>CAMJAZ010000026.1 GCA_946403735.1 uncultured Selenomonadales bacterium | reverse complement strand
TTCAGCGGACATGTTTTCTTTTTCCTACCTTTTGCGCCAAAAGAAAAGTAGTTTAACAAAATAAAAATAAAACTTCCACTTAATCAACCCGACCTAAACAAAAATTTTCACAGATAAAAAATTTTATTGACTTTTTGAAAAAGGGATTGACATTTTGTCCAATTAGTGATAACCTTTAGCCACTTTCAAGAAAGGGGCTGATGAATTGGCGGAAGACAAAAAGATTAAACTTGACAATGAGGACGGTGACAATGCGGAAATTAACGCAGACTTAGCGAATACCGAAAAAATAAATTTAGATGGCGAAAAAAAAGACGTACCGCCTGACTTAGGTTTGGTTACTGAAAATGAAAAGTTAAAGGCTGAACTTGCCGCGAAAAATGATAGGCTTTTACGGTTGCAAGCAGATTTTGATAATTTCCGTAAGCGTACAGCGAAGGAAAAGTTAGAACTTGCCTCAACGATTGAACAAGCATTCCTTAAAGATTTACTGCCACTTTTGGACAATCTTAGTAGGGCGTCCGAATCGGCGGAAAGCGATAAATCAGACGCTGAATCTTTGCGCAAGGGAATTAAAATGATTCGTATGGAAACGGTTGCCGCAATGGGTAAACATGGTCTTGAACCGATTGAAACGGCTGGCAAAGCGTTTGATCCGAATTTCCACCAAGCTGTTGGCACTGTCAAAGATGATACGAAGGAAGACGGTATGATAGCCGCTGAATTGCAAGTTGGTTATATGGCTCGCGGTCGCGTCATTCGTCCCAGCATGGTACAAGTTGTAAAGAATTAAGAATTAAGAATTAAGAGTTATTGGAGTGAAAATAATATGAGTAAAGTTATAGGTATAGATTTAGGAACTACAAATAGCGTCGTCAGCGTATTGGAAGGCGGCGAACCTACAGTTATAACTAATCCTGAAGGTAGCAGAATCACGCCTTCAGTAGTTGGTTTCACTAAAGACGGTCAACGCCTTGTTGGTCAACTTGCAAAACGTCAAGCTGTTTCAAATCCAGATAGGACAATTTCATCAATCAAGCGTCATATGGGCGAAAAGTACAAAGTTTCAATCGACGGTAAAGACTACACGCCGCCTGAAATTTCCGCAATGGTACTTCAAAAACTTAAATCAGATGCTGAAGCTTATCTCGGTGAAACGGTAACTCAAGCTGTTATCACTGTTCCTGCTTACTTCAGCGACGCGCAAAGACAAGCTACTAAAGACGCTGGCAAAATTGCAGGACTTGAAGTTCTCCGCATAATCAACGAACCTACTGCGGCGGCGCTTGCTTATGGTCTTGATAAAGATAACGACGAAACAGTTTTAGTTTTCGACTTGGGCGGCGGTACTTTCGACGTTTCAATACTTGAACTTAGCGAAGGAACTTTTGAAGTCAACGCGACAAATGGCGATACTCACTTGGGCGGCGACGACTTTGACAAGAAAGTTATGGACTGGATTGTTAAAGAGTTTGAACGCACTGATGGTATTGACTTATCAAAAGATAAAATGGCGGCTCAACGTTTGATTGAAGCGGCTGAAAAGGCAAAAATTGAACTTAGCTCAATGACTTCAACCAATATCAACCTGCCATTCATTACGGCTGATGCTAGCGGACCTAAACACTTAGATTTAACTTTGACTCGTGCTAAGTTCGACGAATTGACACGCGATTTAGTTGAACGTACAATGGGACCTACGCGCCTTGCTATGAAAGATGCGGGACTTAAAGGTAGCGACATTGATAAAATTATTTTAGTCGGCGGCTCAACGCGTATTCCTGCCGTACAAAATGCGATTCGCGAAATTTTAGGTAAAGAACCTTCAAAGGGCATTAACCCTGATGAATGCGTTTCAATCGGCGCGGCAATTCAAGGCGGCGTACTTTCTGGCGAAGTTAAAGACGTTTTGTTAATCGATGTTACGCCGTTATCACTCGGCATTGAAACTTTGGGCGGCGTCTGCACGAAGATTATTGAACGCAATACTTCAATTCCTACGACGAAGTCACAAGTATTTTCAACGGCGGCTGACAATCAATCCAGCGGTGAAATTCACGTCCTGCAAGGTGAACGCGAAATGGCGGCAGGCAATAAAACGCTTGGTAAGTTTGTACTTTCAGACATTCCGCCTGCACCGCGTGGCATTCCGCAGATTGAAGTTACATTCGACATTGACGCAAACGGTATCGTCAACGTTTCCGCGAAAGATAAAGGTACTGGGCGTGAACAGAAAATTACAATTCAATCGTCAAGCGGCATGAGCAAAGATGATATTGACCGTATGGTTAAAGAAGCTGAAGCGCACGCGCAGGACGATAAAAAACAACGTGAAGCGGCTGATGCTAAGAATGACGCTGAACACACTGTTTATCAAGCTGAAAAAACTTGCAAAGATTTTGAAGGCAAAGTCGATGACGCGCTGATTAAAGACGTTAGGGCGGCGGTTGAATCTCTTAAAAATGATTTAAATAGTGCTGATGCTGAAACGTTGAAAAAGAAAACTAAAGATGTTAGACAGGCGCTTTACAAAGTTAGCTCGGCGGCATATCAAAGCGGCGCGAATCAGCAACAGCAACAGTATTCAGATGAAAATTCGTCACAGCAGGAAAATAATTCTTCGTCAAGTTCCAATGAAAAGGCTGATGACGACGGCACTATTGACGCTGAATATACTGAAGTCAAGAAAGATAAAAAATAATAGTTGACCAGTCACAAGATTTCTTTCTAATCACTTATAGGACGGGGAGGGAGATAAATTTCTCTTCCCGTTATTTGCGTAATAATGTTTCCATGAGAAATTTTTTTATTAAATTCAATTTGAAATTTTTTTGCAAGTGACGATTCTTTATATAAGTTTGCACCTTCGAAATTAGTAACATTTTACTAAAAACTTGATAGATACCAAAAAATTTTTATAATATGGACTTGCAATTTTTTCGTTTCTAATGAAAGGTGAGATTATGGCTCAAAGAGATTTTTACGAAGTTTTAGGGCTGAATAAAAATGCTACTGATGATGAAATTAAAAAGGCGTACAAAAAGTTAGCGAAAAAATATCACCCTGATTTAAATCCTGACGATAAAAAAAATGCCGAAGAAAAAATGAAAGAATTGAACGCGGCATATGAAGTTTTAAAAGATAAAGATAAACGCGCACAGTATGACCAATTTGGACACGCGGCATTTCAACCTGGCGGCGGTGGTGGACGTGGTCCAAATATAAATATGAATGACATCTTCGGCGGAATGGGCGGCGCTGGTGGATTCGGCTTTGATATGGGCGACATCTTCGATACATTTTTCGGCGGTAGAACTGCGCGTAATCGTGACAGGACGCCTGGTCCAGAACGCGGCGCTGATTTACGCTACGATTTAACCGTAAATTTTGAAGACGCGGCGTTTGGCAAGGAAATGATGATTAAAGTTCCACGCCTTGAAAATTGTGAAGAGTGCAACGGTACTGGCGCGGCTAAAGGTACGTCACCTGAAACTTGCCCAGATTGTAACGGTACAGGTACGCGGCAAACTACCACTAGAATGCCTTTTGGTATGGTCTCCTCAACTCGTCCATGCGATCGCTGTCACGGCAAAGGTACGATTATCAAAAAGCCTTGCAATCATTGTCACGGCAACGGTAAAGTTCGTGTTGAACGTGACATTAAAGTCAATGTTCCGCGCGGCGTAGATAATGGAACACGACTTAGAATCAGCGGCGGCGGTCAATCTGGTGAGCGTGGCGGTCCAACTGGCGATTTGTACGTTTACATAAATATTAAACCGCATCCAATTTTCACGCGCGACGGTACAACTGTCCATTGCGAAGTTCCAATTAGTTTTGTGCAAGCGGCGCTCGGTGCAACTGTTGAAGCTCCTACGCTTGACGGCAAGATTGAGTTGAAAATTCCTGAAGGTACGCAATCTGGCACCGTCTTAAAAATTCGCGGCAAAGGAATTCCTGTACTGCGCGGCGAAGGTAGAGGCGATGAACTTGTCAAAGTGAAAGTTTTGACACCGAAAAATCTTTCTGCGCGGCAAAGAAAATTGCTTATGGATTTTGAAACTGGCGGTAGTGACGTGCAGAATAATCCCGAAAAAAAATCTTTTCTTGATAAGTTGAAAGGACTTTTTACCGACTAATTGGAAAGGGGTGAGGGCTGGGGCTAGGATTTAGGGGCTAGGGACTAAATGAATAAATTTAATAAGCTTGAAAAATTTGATAAGATTATAAAAAAATTTATGCTGATATTCCTCGTGCTGACAGTAACGGCGGCGGGGTTTAACGGCTTTTTTCTTAAATGGACACTGCGCGACGGCGACCCGAATTTTGGATTGGAAGCGTACATGGAAGGTACGGCGAAACGTCCATTTGCGCACCGCGTCTTAATTCCGAACTTAGCTAAAGCCGTCGTTGAAGTGATACCGACGAATGCTAGGGAAAAATTATCTAAGCGGCTGATTGAACGGCGGGAGATTGAAAAAAAATATTCTCAAGCAATCGTACCGCCTAAGTACGTGCTGGAATATTATTTGGTAGTAATTTTCGCCTTCCTAAGTTTATTTGCTTCGATATGGGTACTGCGTTCAATTTTAAGTGAAGTTACGGGCGATAAAGTAGTTGGAACTTTGACGGCGTGTCTATTCGCGCTAATAATTCCGTACATTGAAGTACTAGGCGGATATTTCTACGACTTCCCAGAATTTCTAGCATTCTTCCTAGCCGTACGATTCGCGCTAAGCGGCAAGTTGATAGCAATTTTAATTTTGACGCCGATAGCTGAGTTGAACAAGGAAACTTTCTTTTTCTTCATACCCGCGCTATTTCCATTTGTACGGAGAAAGTTGGACTTTAAAAAATCTGCGGCGTACATTTTAGGCGCAATGTTCGTGGCTGGCGTAACGTACTTATTAGTTTTGTCGAGATTCGCGGACAATCAAGGCGATATGGCGGACTGGCGAATCATAGATCACGCGCAGGATTTTTTCCGCATTGGCTCATACTTCATCACCGATTCGATTTACGGTTTACCATTGCCGTCAAGAATGTTTTTCCTGCATATAATTTACGTCGTGTGGATAACAAAAACTTCGTGGAAATTTTTGAATGACGATTGGAAGTTGCACATAAAAATTGCCGCTGTGATAAACGGCGCTTTATATTTTATGTTCGTCCTGCCAGGTGAACTTCGTGATTTAGGCTTACTTTTTATGTCGCTGATGATTTTGACGGCGTACTTTATTCGTGATATTATTCACAGAAATTATTTAAAAGCGGCGTAAAAAGTTTGATACAAGCAATGAAGTTTTTGCTGTAGGAGTTGTTTAGCAAATGAATCAAATCGTTGACAAAATTAGCGCATTGAGGGAAAAATATCCTTCGCTCCGTACAAAACCTGATTATTACGTTTTTTCGGCGGTGTGTGTTGAGGCTCATTTTTATAAAAATCCTGAAAATATTCTTAACGAAAGTGACTTAGACGAAATTATTGTTGACGGTTGCAATGACAGCGGCGCGGATATTATTTTGAGCGACCCCGACTCCGAAAATTGCGATTTGGTTATCGGACAATCCAAATTTTCTAATCGCATAAACAAGGACGATGTCATTAACTCTTTAAACAAAATGATATCGTTTTATAACAATATGAAAGCAGGGCATTACGAACAAGTTAATTCCCGCGTGCAAAGTCGTTTCCTTACGTTGATTGCCGAGACAGGCGAAGAATCGAAAATTCATTTTGTCTTCTACACAAGCGCAAAGGCGTCAAAAAAAATTGACATTGAGAATATCAAGAAACAAATTCTGTCGCAGTTTACAAATTCAGACGCAATAGAAATTTCAATTTTGTTTTTCGACGATATAAAAAAAGAAATTGAAACTACCGAAGCAATGAAACCTGTCGTTGAGTCGGAAAAAATTCTGATAGACGAGACAAATAATTTTTTGACATACGGCGAAAACGCGGTTATTGTCAATGTGTCGGCATTTTCGATTAAGCAACTTTACGCCAAGCACAATATTTCTTTATTGGCGCATAATCTTCGCTATCACATAAGCGGCGGAAACATCGACAAAGAAATTAGAGACACTATTAAAGACGAGCCTGAATCATTTTGGCTGAAAAATAATGGATTAACGATAATTTGTGACGAATTTCTTATTGACGGGCGAGAAGTTCACTTAAAAAATTTTTCAATCGTCAACGGCGGACAAACTGCATACGTACTTCATAAAAGCAAATTTCTTGATGAAAGTCACGATTTTTGGCTGTCGTGCAAAATAATAAAAACTTTAGGCATAACCGAAACAGAGAAGAATAAGTTTAGTCTAGAAATTGCCATAGCTGCAAATGCACAAAAGCCGATTAAGCCCGCAGATTTAAAAGCGAACGCCCCCGAACAACGCAGTTTTTCGCAAGCTATGCGTGCGGTTGGAATTTTTTATCAAACCAAGCGCGGCGAAAATGTTCCAAGACAATTCAAGCCTGCGCACTTACATACCAAATTGCTTGACGTCGGAAAACTTTGTCTTGCGGCGATATTTCAGTTGCCATGTAAAAGCAGATCAAAACTTTCATCTGTTTATAAATTGGAGTACTATAACCCGATTTTCAACGAGAAAACTCAAAAACAAATTGCTGTCATATGTAAAGAGTTGCTCTACATTGATGATTACTTCAAAGAAAAATTTTTAAAAAAATTTGATACAGAAAACAAAGATATGCCTGACGCTTCTGACAGAATTTCTTTTGCACACGTTTAGCGAACAATATGCATTGCATTTACGGCATTGGCGGCGCGTTATTATCAATGTAACCTTACCGATAAAGATATTACGTTGTTGGTTTCCAAGCCGTCAGATGACAGTGTTTATAAAAAACTTCGTGACATTGGCAACATTAAATCGCTCTTGCCGATAAATTTATATACCGATGCTTACGACGCGACTTTGGACAAATTATTTACGGCGATAATTGAGGAAGGCTTTACTGCCTATTCTTACAGGCACGATAATGAGCCAAGTTTGACGGCGGCAAATTTTCTTTTAAAAGACGACAATTATTACGAAATTTTTAAAAAACGTTGGTCAGTACTGCGTGCCGATATTCGCGAAATTTTCAGTGATGCCAAAATATAGTTTGGAGGAGGCAAAATGATTTACCTGCAACTTTTTTTTGAGTTTGCGAAAATCAGTTTAGTTTGCGTCGGCGGCGGGTACGCATCAATGCCGCTGATTCAAGATACCGTCGTTGATACGTACCATTGGTTGACGCTTGGCGAATTTATCGACATATTCACAATTTCGCAGATGACGCCAGGACCTATTGGCGTTAATGCGGCAACTTTCGCGGGAATGAAAATTGCGGGGATTGCAGGTGCCATTTGTGCGACAATGGGATTTGTCACGCCGAGTATTTTTTTATGCATAGCGCTTGCAAAAATTATTTTCAAGTACGGAGATTTAGGCGCGATTCATGGAATTTTAAATGGCTTGAGACCTGCTGTAATGGCGCTTATCGCGGCGGCTTGCGTAAGTTTTGTACTTTTGGCTGTGTGGGACGTTGAAGAAATTCCGCAAGACTTTTCGACGACGTTTAATCCAATCGGCGCGATAATTTTAATTGGCGCGTTAATAGCTGTAAGAATGAAAATCGGCGTCATAAAAGTTTTAATTGCGGCAGGCGCGGCAGGTTTACTTTTAGGTAACTTAATGAATTGATTGATGTTGTAAAAATTAAATTTCATTACGCATAAAAAAAAAATTTCCCCAAGATTCACGGTGAACCTTGAGGAATTTTTTTATTGCCGATTATTCAGCGACTTAACAAATTATTTTCCGAAATAATGTTTAAGCAAGCCTTGAAAGCCTTTACCGTGCCGCGCTTCATCTTTCGCCATTTCGTGAACCGTATCGTGGATAGCGTCAAGATTAAGTTTTTTAGCAAGTGTAGCAAGGTCTTTCTTACCTTGACAAGCGCCATGTTCAGCGGCGATACGCGCTTCCAAATTTTTCTGCGTCGACGCGGACAAAACTTCGCCGAGCATTTCCGCAAACTTAGCGGCGTGTTCAGCTTCTTCCAACGCATAACGGCGGAAAACTTCGCCAACTTCAGGTAAACCTTCACGATGTGCCGCGCGACTCATTGCAAGATACATTCCAACTTCGCAACATTCGCCCGTGAAATTTTGGCGCAGACCTTCAATAATTCTTTCATCAACGCCCTGTGCAACGCCTACAACGTGTTCATCAGCGTAGGTCAATTCGCCTTCTTGTTTCTGAAATTTTTCCGCAGGCGCTTTACAAATAGGACATTCAATCGGCGGCTCGTCACCTTCGTGAACGTAACCGCACACAGTGCAAACATATTTAGCCATTACAAGCCCTCCTAAAAAATAATCATTTCCAATTAAATATTGGTTATATCTGTTTAACCTCTTAGATGAATTTTAGCATAGAAAAATTTTTTTGTCAAAGAAATGTTGAAAAAGTCGGTTATTAAAAAAGTTAAAATTATTCAACACGCCCTATTTATTACTAGCTGAAATTACACTGAAACGTTGCAAATTCTGTTGACTGTCAAAAAACTTTTCCATATAATTTGTTTGAAAATTTAATAAAGTCACATAGGCTGGGAGTCTTTTTAATGGGGAGGCTGGCATATTGAAAAATAAGGTCGTAGTAATTTTGTCTGCGGCTTGTTTTTTATTCGCAACATCTGCAAGCGCGGATGAATTGACAACCGCAGATATTTCGCGTGATGCTGCACGGCAAGCAGCAGGCGATAATGAAAATAGCACTGCCGAGAAAATCGAAATTGAACAGCGCGATATTGAAACGCCGCAAGATGAAAATATTCCGCTTGAAACTTTTGAACTTAAAGGCATTATCGTTGACTCTGATATAAAGGAAATTGGGCAAGCCGAAGTTCAACACCTTATCGACCCTTATATCAATAAAAACGTCAACATTAACATTTTAAAATTAATTGCGTCGCACATTAAAATTTATTGCCGTGATCAAGGTTGGCTGGCGGCGGTTGCCTACATTCCCGAACAAGATTCAACTGACGGTACAGTAAAAATTAAAATTATGTCCGCGAAGTTTGGCGAAGTTATTTTCGACAATCAAAGCCACCTTGCTGATGATATTTTAGAAAAAGTTGCCAAAAATATTTCTCAAGATGATTATGTACAGAATAATAAAATTGAAAATGTTTTGTATCTCATAAACGAAATTGGCGGCATTCGTGCAAGGGGCGCACTTATTCCCGACTCCGTCACGCAAAGAATTAATCTTAATATTAACGTCGTCGACGACCAAACTAATCGCGGAATTTTCTACGTTGAAAATTATGGTAGTAAAGCATCTGGACGTTATCGCATGGGTTTAATCTACGATATTTATAACATTGACAATCGCGGGAGTCGCCTTGAACTTAGCGGCTTACTTTCCAGTAAGAAAGGCGCGTTAAGTCAACTTTTCAACAAAAATTTAGATAATTACCTTGTAGACTTCAGCTGGATTACTGACAGAAAAACTACGTCACGGCTTGGCGTTTCAGTTGGGCGCACGACGTATCATCAGCACGGTTTAAATTCCAGCATCATCAGCGAATCTGGCGGGCATTCAACCGATTGGCGCATTTACGGTACAACGCCTGTTTGGAAAACTATTCATGACGGTTTCACGTGGAATTACGGTTACAAGTTCCGTCAAGTCACGAACAGCGCCAATTACGACTTTTCAAGCTACGGAATTATCGCGGAACTTTTCCCCGAGTTGTTCCCTACCTACAGTCAAAATCAAAGTCATGTTCATACTTTATCGCTAGGTTTCAGCGGCTATAGACGTTCGCTTTCTAATGACTTATTCAATTATTCATTCACACTTTACGCTGGGCGCAATAATCCGCGAACTGATAACGCCCAAGAAGTAGCCGACTTGACGAATAGCGACGGAACTTTTTTCAAGTCCCAAATTAATCTTGACTATAGAAAACTTTTCAATCGGTCTTTTGAATTCCATACAAATATTTTATTACAAAATGCCAGCAAGAGTTTAAATTCATCGGAGCAAATACAAATTGGCGGCGCAAATGGTGTTCGTGGTTATGCTGACGGCGACGGTGCAGGCGATGAAGGTTATTTGACGCGGACTGAATTTATATGGCACACGGGCGTTCCGAATTTGTCATTAAGCACTTTTTTTGACATAGGCGGCGCAGGTTATAAAAATGACCATGATATTCATACAATACGTTCTTGGGGATTGGAGCTGAACTACGCTAAACCAAATGACTACTTCATAAAGTTGGATTATGCGCGAAAACTCGGCAACAATCAGTTAGTTGCATCTGACGACAAGAAAAATCGTTTTTGGTTTATGGTAGGCAAGATTTTCTGATTAGTAAGTAGTGAGTAGAAAAAAATTTTTAATTCTACATTCTTAATTCAATTCGGTTTATGGTAGGAAAAATTTTTTAAGTAGTGAGTAGTAAGTAGTTGGTAAAAAAATTTTCTAGGGGCTAGTGAACTAGGCTAGAAATTTTTTTACCCTCCACTATCTACAAGCTATTAATTTAACAATGGAAGGTGAATTAAAATGAAAAGGAAAGTTCTGAAGAAACAGTACAGGACTTTGTGTAAAATGCTTTTGGGCGGCGCGGCAGTTTTCGGCGGTATGTTCGCTAATCAGCACATTGCACAAGCGCTGCCTGTTGAACCTACGACGATTGATAGAGCTAATATCACCAGCA
>CAMJAZ010000025.1 GCA_946403735.1 uncultured Selenomonadales bacterium | reverse complement strand
CGTACCGTCCAATATGCCGTGATAAAAATCCAAATATAAATACTTTGCCGAAGGCGTTTCAAAAAGTCTTATACGCCAAAATGGTTCTTTGAAAGATTTATACGGCGCAGTCAAAGTTGGGACGATTTTTTCTAATTCTTCATCAGAAATTTTTTCAACCGTAACGGGCACAATTTCACCGTTGAAACGTTGGCAAATATCATTTGTTTCAGGATGAAAATCAAAGCGGCAACGGAAAATGTCATACTCATTGAGAATGGCATTAATGGCGTCGGCAAGTCTTTGCATATCGATTGAATTATCAAGTTTTAAAAGTCTGTGAATGTTCATCATTGTTGACCGCGCTTTAATAAAGTGATTGTCAACAATCCAACGTTGCATTGGTCGCAGTGGATAATAAACAGTTTTAGTCTCTTCGCTCATAAAAATCTTTCCTTTCAAAGTTTATTCAAGCATTGTAGACACAAAATTTTCATTATCGCAGGACTTTGCAAAGTTTATGATAGCGTCCATGCCGCCTTGATTGTGATCAAGTGTATCGTTTACCGAGATAATCAGCCCCGCCATATCGCCGACTGTCATTTTACTTTTTGAAATGACCGCCAAAACTAGCGCAAATTCGATAAGCCTGTAACCCGTGATAAAAATTTTAGCGTTGTGAAGATCGCCGCCACCGAAAGCGTTGGGATAACAGCGCATAAAAAATTCATTGACTAGATAATTTTCCAGCACGTTTGAAAAATTTTCCTGCACGTCATTTAAAATTTTTCCCCTGTATAGCAAATAATTTCCGCGCAGTTCATCTTTCCGCCGTTCGTTAAGATTTGCGCCATACATTTTATTAAATATGTCAACAATCGTCAACGAATGATTTTTCAGATTAAATTCAACATCGTTTGAAAAATTCCCGCCTAACAATTCATAAAAATTTTTCAGCCGCTGATTTATTGTAAAAGTTCTATCCTGCAAAATTTTTATGGCGTTCATCTGCAAGCTGATAAAATCGTCGACACTGCGCGAAAATTTTTTCAAGGTTATAATCGCCCTTGCCTTCACGTCGTCTACTTCAACAAAAGTTATTGGCTCAAAAGGCAGTAAAATCATCTGCGCGGCAACGGGACAAGTTAGCGTCATTGACTGTTCAAAAAAGTTTTCGTCGAACTTGTACGTAACGCGCGGGTAACTTTGACAAATCGCCGTTAAAAAATCTTCGCCGTGATTTTTTTGGATACTGCAAAGCCCGTCCGCCGTCAGAAAACTACAAAGTCCGTTATCACGCAACTTCCACGTCATCACATCAACATTTGCGTCAAGGTCGCGTTTCCAATCGATATTTTTAAAAATTTCTGTACGGTCGGCGGCATCAAGCTCTGAAAATTTTTTGTAGGCGTCTTCGTCAACCACAATTTGCCAATCGCGGCAACATCGGCAACCACAAAATCGCCCGTCGCATTTGAAATCTTTCACGTAGGAGGGCTGAATACATTTTTTAGTTGGTAGTTTTTCTTTCATAGGTCATTCCTTTCAATTCAATCAAGTAAAAAATCTGCTAGTACGACGTTGCTAACTTCAAAGCCGCGCGGAGTCAAAAAAATTTTATCGCCGTCGACTTTCAACAGTCCAAGTTTAAAATTTTTTTCAATGACTTTACCATACACTTCAAAAATATTTTCGCCGAATCTTTCATGAAAAATTTTCGCATCAATGCCAGACGTCATACGCAGACCCAAAAAGCAAAATTCTTCCATAGCCGCGCTTTTTGTGACAAACTCTTCAACTTGCGAAACGTCACGACCTGCGCGAATTTTTTTTACGTAATCGGCAACGTTGGCAACGTTGGAAGTTCTAACCTTTCCGTTGTACGAATGAGCGCCAGCGCCGAATCCAAAATATTTTGCGCCCGTCCAATAGCCGCTGTTGTGTTGACTTTCACGCCCAACTTTCGCAAAGTTGCTGACTTCGTAGCGATTGTAGCCCAACTTAGGCAACGTCGCAATAATAAATTCGTACATATCGGCACAAAGATTTTTCGTCGGCAAGTTCAAGCGTCCAACTTCGTTAAGTTGAAAAAATTTTGTATTTGGTTCAACTTCCAAACCGTAAATTGAAATGTGTTGCACGTCCAACGCGGCGGCAATCTCAACGTCAACTTTCACGTCGTCCAACGTCTGATTGGGAAGACCGTACATTAAATCGACGCTGATGTTGTCAAAAAAATTTTTAGCCAGCTGAACAGTTTCAAGCGCCGTTTTAGAATTGTGAATCCTGCCGAGAATTTTTAAAAGTTCGTCGTTAAAACTTTGCACGCCTAAACTTATACGGTTAAAGCCAATTTCACGAAGTCCGCGCAGAAAATTTTTGTCGACAGTGCCAGGATTAGCTTCAATCGTAATTTCAGAATTTTTTTCTACGTTGAAGGTAGTTTGAATTGCCGCGAAAATATTTTTCAGCTGATTAAGCGTCAAGCTTGTAGGAGTGCCGCCGCCAAAATAAATTGAGGAAATAGGGTGTATGGTGTAGGGAGTAGATTTAATTTCAGTGATAAGCGCGTCAACGTAAATTTCGCGCTCATCTGCCGTAGAAATTTTTGAGTTAAACGCGCAGTAATTACATTTCGCCGCGCAGAATGGAATATGAACGTAGATTAATGCGTAATTGTTAGTTAGCAAAGTTTTCTCCTCAAAAAAAATACCGCCATTCGACGGTACTAAAAATTTTTTATCAATTAAGTTTTACAACAATGCTTCAATATCTTTAGCGATTGACGCGGGATTAGTCGTCGGTTCAAAACGCGCTACAACATTTCCTTCCTTGTCAACTAAAAATTTCGTGAAGTTCCATTTAATCCCGTCGCCTTCAAGGTATTCAGGGAAATTTTGCTTAAGCGCCTCAACAAGTTTAGTAGCGATTGGGTGATTTTCATCAAAGCCTTCAAACTTTTTCTGTTCAGTTAAATATTTGAAAAGCGGTTGTGCAGTTTCGCCGCGAACGTCGCCTTTCTCAAAAATTTGGAACGTTACGCCGTAATTGGCGCGGCAGAAAGTTTGAACTTCATCGTTACTACCAGGCTCTTGACCAGCAAATTGATTGCACGGGAAACCGAGAATTTCCAAGCCACGATCTTTGTACGTCTTGTAAAGTTCCTGCAATTCTTTGAACTGTGGAGTAAAGCCGCACTTGCTAGCGGTGTTGACGATAAGCAAAACTTTACCTTTGTAGTCGCCAAGATTTTTTTCAACGCCTTTGTTCGTTTTAACGGTGAAATCGTAAATACCCATAAAATTTTCCTCCAAATTTTAAAGTCCAAGCAACGCGTCAATTTTCGCCTTGTCAAAGCCCAAAACGTAATTCTTATCGTCGACAGTCAAGACAGGGACAGCCGTATCACCAGTGAGCTTTTCACAAGCGGCGGCATCTTCCGCGTTAAGTTCAACATCATGAACTTCGTATGCAACGCCTTTTGAGTCAAGATATTTTTTAGTTTTTTGACACCAACCGCAACCCTCAACCCCATACAATTTTACCATTACAATTCATCCTTAAACTGTTTCTTGCAACAAATATTCTGCAGGCGAATTGAAAATCTCCACAAGCTTTGAAATTTCGTTTGCCTTGAACTTAATCTTGCCGTTAATTCTGAGACGAATAGATGTGTTGCCCATTCCCATAAGTTTGCCTAAACCTCTGCCGTTAATTTTTCTTTTTTTCATTTCATTCAGCAGATTTTTTAAAGGGCTGTCACATCTTCTTGAAACAAAAATTTTCATACCGAGCTTCGATATTCTTGCCGGAAGACCATCCGTGCGTTCCATTAAATATTCTGCGGGAAGATTGAAAATCTCAGCTAATTTAACTTTGTCTTTTTCCGTGAAATTTTGTTGTCCAAGCATTTTACGTGAAACAGTTTGCTGTGTCAATCCCAAAAGCTTAGCCAAAGAAGTATACGTCAGTTTCATTTTGTCAATTTCAGCCGTCAAATTTTTAAAGGGACTATTCCCACGTTGCCTTGCAGAAATATTTGCGCAATGCTGAAGAGATTTTGAAACGCCCTTGAGAGCTTTGCTAATATTTGCGCAACGTTCGGGCCAAAATGGCTTACCAATTTTTGATGTGCGCATTTTCATTCGAGCCTCAGGTGTAAACTTTAATCCAATAGTTCCTTCGCCACCGTCAGTAAGATTATAACCGTTTGGCGATTTAGTTTTCAAGTTGGCTATGAAAAATTTTTCCCAATAATCCATTTCCGATTTTGACGCGCAACTTTTAATTACGCCATAACGAAAATTTTCCTTGCCGTGCTTGCGAATCGATCTGCCGATAAAAGTTTTTTCGTGCGAATGTTCATTGAAACGCTTTGCCGACGTTTTAATGGTTTGACCGACATACTTTTTGCCGTTGACCAAGTTAATAATAAGATACACTACCCCGAATACTTCCATAAACGCTCCCGCCTTTCATATTGACAAACAAAGCGCAAGCGTTGTACAATTAAAAAAATTAAAAAACTCTGCGCCTTGTTAAGGTTTGTTTGATAAAACCAATATTAACACACAGAGTTTTTTTTCGTCAATGTAGACTATCTTTTTTATGCCTTTAACTTCGCCAAATATTTTTCAGCAAGCAAAGCCGCCGTTGTACCGTCAGCCGCCGCCGTTGTAAGTTGTCGAATTTTCTTTTCACGAACATCACCAGCCGCGAAGACGCCTTCAATTTCGGTACAGCAATCTTCGCCCGCAATAATTCTGCCGCTGTCACTCAATTTAAGTTCGTCCTTGAAAAGTTGCGTATTCGGTTCGACGCCGATATTGACGAAAATTCCTTCAAGCGCAATATTTTTCATTTCGCCAGAATTTTTGTCGATAACGTCAACACTTTCAAGACGACCTTTGCCATTCAGTTTTTTAATTTCCGTCTGCAACATAATTTCGATTTTAGGATTTTTCTTGACACGTTGCTGGGTAACTTCATCTGCGCGGAACTGTGAACGGTGAATGATATAAATTTTTTCAGCGTATTTTGTCAAAAAATTTGCCGCGTCAAGTGCCGCATTGCCGCCGCCCATTACCGCGATAATTTTGTTTTGGTACATATGACCATCGCACATTTCGCAATAGTGAACGCCGCGCCCTGCAAAAGTTTTTTCTTCAGGCAGGGGAAGTTTACGGCGATTCATTCCCGACGCAATTATTACAACGTCGCATTCGTAAATATGCTCTTCAGTCTCAACAATTTTCGGCGTCGACTTCAACGTAACTTTTTTAATCGTGTCGAACTCGTCAATAACTGCGCCAAATTTTTCAGCTTGACGTTGCAAAATGCCGATTAATTCGCCCCCGCTGACACTTTCAAAGCCAGGATAATTTTCAATGCTTACAGCATTAGCAATTTGTCCGCCGATAAGTCCCGACTCCAAAACAAGTGTGTCAAGATTCATTCTGCCAGCGTAAAGTGCCGCCGTCAAGCCAGCCATACCAGCGCCGATTATCACAATATCTTTGTGAACAATTTTTTTCGCCATATTACCACCTACAATTATTGAGTAATTCTTAATTCTTCATTTTTAATTCTTAATTATAAATACCTTAGCCAGATGTAAGCAGTTGAAATTATTATCGACAGAATCATCAGTGGAAACGCCGTCTTCATAAATTCGATAAATGAAATTGGTCTGCCACGTTGCGCCGCCATTGACGCTACTACAACGTTAGCGCTTGCACCGATTAACGTACCATTGCCGCCTAAGCACGCGCCTAATGCTAAACTCCACCACATTGGCTCCAAGTTTGCAAGTCCCATCGCGCCCATATCTTTGATAAGCGGAATTAACGTTGCAACGAAAGGTATGTTGTCAATGAACGCTGACGCAATCGCGCTCATCCACAAAATTAAAAGCGCTACTGCCGTTACGTTGCCGCCCGTCGCGTCGAGTGCCGCCGCCGCCATTGCTTTTATGACGCCCATTTCTACAAGTGCGCCGACAAGTACGAACAATCCCGCGAAGAAAAATATTGCAAGCCATTCAATTTTACTTAAAACTTTTGCAATCATTGCTTCATCGTGCGTATACGTTATCAGCAAAAGTAATCCTGCGCCGCTAAGTGCCGCCGTTGCCGTTTCAAGGTGCAATGTGTTATGAAGGACGAACAGTGACATTGTAAAAGCTAATACGGCTAAACATTTTTTCATCAGCACGGGATCGGTAATTTGGCTTTTCGCATTGAGACGCATAACTTTATCTTGCAATTCTTTATGCGTATGAAGTTTTGAGCCGTACATTGCAACCATAATAACAACCGTCACGAGGAAAATTATAATGACGGGCAATGTCAAGTTGTAGATGAAGTCCATAAAACTTAAACCGACTGCCGAGCCAATCATAATATTAGGTGGATCACCGACAAGCGTTGCCGTACCGCCAATATTGGAGCTAATAATTTGCGCCATTAAAAATGGTTTCACGTCAACTTTCAACTGCGAGGCAATATTAAAAGTTATTGGCACTGTCAACAAAACTGTCGTGACGTTGTCCAAGAGCGCTGAACAAGTCGCCGTTAGCAAACTCAACGCGATTAGTAATTTGACGGGGTGCGCCTTAACTTTTTTCGCCGACCAAATCGCTAGGAAGTTGAATAGCCCTGTTTCGCTTGTAATGTTCACGATAATCATCATGCCCATTAAAAGCCCCAGCGTGTTGAAGTCAATGTGATGAATCGCGGTTTCCTGCGAAATTATGCCGAAAATTATCATCAGCATTGCGCCGACAATTCCGACAATCGTTCTATGAACTTTTTCAGAAATTATCAGCGCGTAGGCGGCAATAAAAATTACTATCGCCACTGTTGTCATA
This sequence comes from uncultured Selenomonadales bacterium, assembly GCA_946403735.1. Classification (GTDB taxonomy): domain Bacteria; phylum Bacillota; class Negativicutes; order Selenomonadales; family Selenomonadaceae; genus Quinella. The sequence continues at coordinate 3,967 of CAMJAZ010000025.1, read as the reverse complement.
TCCAAAACTTCGTCCCCTTCCGTAAAAAATTTTCGACACCTATTTTAACCGCTTTAAAATTTTTTATCAATGACGCTTAAAATAATTTTTTCGCCGTCACGCTTAATTTTGAATTTGTAATCTTTGACGCCAGCTGTACCGAGTTCAATTTTCAAGGCAAGAAGTTCCATTCCAAGTTGTTCAGTTAATTCTTTTGTAAAGCCAGCTTTAGCCAAAGGTTCAGGCGGCTTTTCAGCCTCTTCCACACGACGAAGTTTTTCAGCCTTTTTAGCCGCCGTCAACATTTGCTGTTCGACAGATTGTTCTTCGACGTAATTTTTTATCATTTCCTTATCGGACAAGCCGCGCGGAATTTTTTTCATCAACTTTGCACAACGTAGAGTACGTCGCGCTTTCACTTCCTTTCAATATAATTGCAGTGACGTTATCATCTGTGCTGAAAAAGATTATATCAAACTGAAAATTTTTCTGTCAAATATTATCTTGGCTTGTAATTTTTATGAAATTTTTATATACTGCACGCGGTGGCTTTGCCCCTAATTTAGATGAAAGGGGGTGATCACGTGTTGACAACGTTTATAGTGTCTGTTATGGCAAGCGTAGTGGCGCACTACGTTTGCAAGTGGCTCGACAGACACTAAAAAGTCGCTGAGCCCAACGGTTAGCGCACCACTCAAAAGCGCGAAAAACCCCCGACGGCGAATCGGGGGTTTTTCATTTGATACACGTGCTGACAACGTTGTAAATTTCGTTTACGATGAAAGTTTAACATATATAAAACTTTTTTGCAAGAAAAATTTCAACTTCAAAAAAAACATTACGAATTACGAATTACGCATTACGAATTATTTTTAACTTTTGCCCAAGTATCTTTCAAGCCGACGACACGATTAAACACTAACTTTTCAGGCGTTGTATCATAATCGACGACGAAGTAGCCGAGCCGTAAAAATTGGTAATGCGTACCCGCCGCCGTCCACTTCACGCTAGGTTCAATCAGCGCATTTTCTACGACGATTAACGAATTGGGATTTAACGCCGCGATAAAATCTTCTGGTACGTTTCCATTTTCATCAGTCTTCAAAAGATAATCGTACAGGCGAACTTCAGCTTTCAAGGCGTGACTTGCACTGACCCAATGAATTGTCCCTTTAATTTTACGATTAGCCGTCGCGCCGCCTGACTTCGACGTTGGATCAATCGTGCAATGAAGTTCAGTAACGTTGCCGTCCGCGTCTTTGATGACCTCGTCGCATTTGATAATGTATGCGTGCTTAAGTCGAACTTCGCCGCCAGGTTTCAAGCGGAAAAATTTTTTCGGCGCGTCCTCCATAAAATCATCACGTTCAATAAAAATTTCCCGCGTGAAAGGTACGTACCGACAGCCGCCGCGCTTAGGATGATTTTCAGCCGTCAAATATTCTACCGCGCCTTCGTCAACATTCGTCAACACAACTTTAAGCGGATTTAACACCGCCATAACTCTAGCCGCATTTTCGTTCAAATCTTCGCGTACGCAATGTTCCAACATCGCAATATCGACGACGCTGTTACTTTTCGCAACGCCAATTCTTTCGCAAAAGTCACGAATCGCCGCAGGAGTATAGCCGCGTCGACGCAAACCGCAAATTGTCGACATACGCGGATCGTCCCAGCCACGTACAAATTTTTCCTCGACCAGTTGACGCAACTTTCTTTTGCTTGTAATGGTATTCGTCAAGTCAAGCCGTGCAAACTCAATTTGACGCGGACGGCTATTCACGTCGAATCCAAGCGAATCTAAAAGCCAATCGTAAAACGGGCGATGGTCTTCAAACTCCAACGTGCAAACTGAATGCGTAATATTTTCTATCGCGTCTTCAAGCGGGTGTGCAAAATCGTACATTGGATAAATCAGCCAATCGCCGCCAGTGTGATGATGATGAGCGCGGGTAATGCGATAAATGACGGGGTCGCGCATATTTATATTTGGTGACGCCATATCAATTTTAGCGCGTAAAACTTTTTCGCCGTCCGCAAATTCGCCAGCTTTCATGCGCTCAAATAAATTTAAATTTTCCTCAACGCTACGGTTACGACAGGGACTTTCTTTGCCTGGTTCAGTCAACGTGCCGCGATATTGTCGAATTTCTTCCGCGCTTAAATCGTCGACGTATGCAAGCCCGCGTTTAATCAACTCAACCGCGTATTCATAAAATTTGCTGAAATAATCTGACGCATAAAATTTTCTATCTTCCCAATCAAAGCCCAGCCATTTAATATCTTCCTGAATTGAATCGACGTACTCAACATCTTCCTTCGTAGGGTTAGTGTCGTCGAAACGCAAATTGCAAATGCCTTTGTTGTAAAGCGCCAAACCAAAGTTCAAGCAAATCGACTTAGCGTGCCCAACGTGCAAGTAGCCGTTAGGTTCAGGCGGGAAACGCGTATGGATACCGTCCGTGTACTTGCCAGCTTTTAAATCATTTTCAATTTCCTGCTGAATAAAATTTACCACAAAAAATTCTCCTTCCAATACTGCGTCATTTACCATTTATGACTTGCTCAACGTAGCCGCGCAGACGGCGTACACCTTCAGCAATTTTTTCATTCATCGGCAAATTTTCTACAATCTTGTCAATGTAGCCGCGCTGTACAATTTTTTCCATTGTCCACTTAAAATTCACGTCGTAAATCCACATAAGCCGAACAATTTTTCTGTCGCCGTTGGTACGAATGGAATTATAATCCGTCTGTTCGCCGCGAACAAATTTTTCTACAAAGTCAGGGCTAATATCTGGTGAACGTCCCGTGATAAAGTTGGGCATCTTATCGGCATTTTTCTGCTTGAGGTACGGTAAAAGTACGCGGTAAATGTCAAGTTTATCAGCGTCACGAATCAGTTTAGCGAAGAAAATTTTTCTATCGTCGTCGCAAGGTTCGATAACTTTTTTATTGTGATTTTTAATCGCGAACTTGACAAGTTCATAATCGTCAACGCTAAGTTCATTAAAAAATTCCAAGCCTTCAATAACTTTAAAGGCAAGTTCGGCGTGATCTTCGGACTGCGCGTCGTTGAAAGTTTTGTACTTTTGATACTGATAAAATCTTCCAACGTCGTGAAAAAGACCAATAATTTCAGCCAGTTCAACGTCGTGGTTGGACAGATTTAAAAATTTGGCAAGTTCAACGCAATTCGACGTAACGTAGCCAGTATGTTTTTCCTTGATTAAAATTCCGCGCTGTACTTCCTCATCGTCAGTATAAAAACTTTTCATGTACGCGCTCATCCATTCGTGCATACGTCGTAAAAGTTCCTGCAAAATAATTCCTCCTCAAACAATATCAATTTTTTCATCAGAATGCGCCGTCAAAATATCTTTTGTAATTTTCCCATCCTTAACCAAAATTTGACGTTCAGCCGCCTGTGCAATGTCGGGTTCATGCGTCACCAAAATAATGGTCGAGCCTGCCGCGTGCAAGTCACGAAAAATTTGCATAATCTCACCTGTTGACTTCGTATCCAAATTTCCCGTCGGTTCATCAGCCATAATAATTGACGGTTTCATTGCAATGGCGCGGGCTATAGCTACACGTTGACGTTGTCCGCCTGAAAGTTCACTGGGTAAATGTTCTGCGCGGTCGTCAAGCGAAACTTTTTTTAGCGCGTCGATAGCAAGTTCAAGGCGTTTCTTTTTACCAAGTCCCGCGTAAACGGCAGGCAAGGCGACGTTTTCCAAGCTGGTCAACTTCGGCAGGAGATTAAAATTTTGAAAGACAAAGCCAATGGTTTTATTTCTGATAATCGCCAATTCATCGTCAGATAAGCCGCTAACTTCCTTTCCCAAAAGTTTGTACGACCCAACAGTTGGACGGTCGAGACAGCCCAAAATATTCATCAACGTTGATTTGCCGCTACCGCTAGGACCCATTAGCGCGACAAATTCGCCTGAATCAATTTTCAAGTCGACGCCGTTTAATGCCGCGA
>CAMJAZ010000024.1 GCA_946403735.1 uncultured Selenomonadales bacterium | reverse complement strand
ATCAATCAAATCATTAGTGCTAACAGGTTTTTGCAGGAAGGCGCTAATTCCAGCTGATTTTCCCTGTTCGATTAAATTAGCGTCTTTCATCGCGCTAATCATAACAATTTTTGCGGCAGGATCAATCGCGCAGATTCGGCGGCTACATTCTATACCGTCGGCGTCTGGCAAGTTCATATCCATAGTAACTAAATCTGGGTTGTACTCTTCGTACAATTTAACTGCCTCTGCGGCATCTTTAGCCATTGCGACGACTTCAAAGTTAGTTTTAGCCAAATTGTTAGACAGCATTGCACGGCTTACCCTTGAGTCGTCAACAATCATCACTTTGACCTTTTCCATAATAAACCACCCGCTTTTCGTTCACTTTTTCGCACTTCGCAAAATGGAAGCGGTAATTTCAAAAAATTTTACCACATCATTTAATTATTGACAAATTTTTTTTTAACTAAACTAATTTTTCTTTTAGCGCAAATTTAAGGTGGTAGGAAGTTAGGAGGTATAGAAAATTTTTAGATTAATTCAGATTTTCTAAACGTTGAAAAATTTTTTTGTAGAAGTTTTCAGCCGTCAAGCCGCATTGTTCCAAAAGTTCCGCGCGTGTACCGTGTTCAACAAATTTATCTGCAATGCCGAAACGTAGCAATGGTACTGAAATATTTTCGTCCGCTAAAAATTCTGCAACTGCCGCACCAAATCCACCGTTCAAGGCGCCTTCCTCACACGTCACTAAAAGTCCAACGCTTTCCGCCTCACGCCGCAAAGTTTCAACGTCAAGCGGCTTTACAAATCGCGCGTTAATCACGTTGACTGAAAAATTTTTCGCACTCAAAAGTTTTGCCGCCTCAACTGCTGGCTGAACCATTGTTCCAACTGCGAAAATTGCAACGTCTGCCCGCGCAGATTGTAAAATGTATTCAGCTTTGCCCCAATCTAAATTTTCCGTCACTTCAAAAACTTTCACGCCGTAACCAGAGCCACGCGGATAACGTATCGCTACTGGCAAATTTTTTTCTACCGCCGCAAAAAACATTTGCCGCAATTCATTTTCATCTTTTGGCACTAAAATATTTATATTCGGAATCGTCCGCAAAAATGCAATGTCAAAAACGCCATGATGTGTCGCGCCGTCTTCGCCAACTAAACCTGCGCGGTCAAGACAAAAAGTTACTGGCAAATTCTGTAAACAAACGTCATGCAAAATCTGATCGTACGCTCGCTGAATGAAAGTCGAATAAATCGCCACGACCGGACGTAAGCCATTAGCCGCCATTCCTGCCGCAAAAGTTACTGCGTGTTCCTCCGCAATTCCAACATCAAAAAATCTGCGCGGGAACTTTAACGCAAAATTTTTCAAGCCCGTACCTGAAGGCATTGCCGCAGTAACCGCAACAATTTTATCATTGAACTTCGCACAATCTACAATTGCTTTACTGAAAATTTCTGTGTACGTTGGCGGCGCAACTTTCTTTATAACTTCACCTGTCGACACATTAAATTTACCGACGCCGTGAAATTTTTCTGGCGAAGTTTCAGCAGGTTCATAACCTTTGCCCTTCGTCGTGTAGACGTGAATTAAAACTGGCTCGTCAATCACCGACACGCGGGAAAAAATATCTTTCATCGCGTTAATATCGTGACCGTCAATCGGTCCAAGATAGACAAAGCCCAACGCTTCAAAAATTGTATCTGGCACAATCGCTGACTTGACGCCGTAACGAACAGATTGGGCGGCACGTAAAATTTTATCGCCAATATCTGGTATCGGCAAATTTCGCATTAACTCTTCAAATTCTTTCTTGACGCGCCGATATTGCGGAGCTAGCCGAATTTCTGAAAGATATTCCGATAAAGCGCCAACATTTTTAGCTATTGACATTTTATTATCGTTAAGCACGACAATTAATTTTTTCTTAAGCTGTCCCGCGTGGTTAAGCGCCTCAAATGATTCGCCGCCAGTTAATGCGCCGTCGCCGATAACAGCTATAACTTTGCCGAATCCACCTTGAATTTCTTCCGCCGTTAGAATGCCAAGCGCCGCGCTTATAGACGTTGACGCATGACCGACGCCAAATTGGTCGAAACGTGATTCAATTCTGCGCGGAAAACCTGAAATGCCGCCGCGTTGCCTAAGCGTATGAAATTTATCGCGCCTGCCAGTTAAAATTTTGTGCGCGTAACTTTGATGTCCAACGTCCCAAACAACTTTGTCAATACTCAAGTCGAAGACAGAATACAGCGCTAAAGTTAATTCGACAGTTCCTAAACTTGGCGCTAAATGTCCGCCAGTTTTTGAAACGGTATTTAAAATCAGTTCACGAATTTCATCAGCTAAAATTTTCAGTTCGTACAAATTCATTCGTCGCAATTCAGCTGGCGAATTTAATTTTTCCAACAGCCCCGTGACAATCGCTCCTCATCATGGCGCGTAGAAAAAAATTCAAAGTGTGCGCCGTCCTAAATTTCCTACATTGTAACAGTTACGCAGATTTATAGCAAAAAAATTTTATCGTCAATGCAAGTTCATTTTCTAGGTCGTGTGGAATAATTTTTTATTTAATAAACTACTTTTCTTTTGGCGCAAAAGGTATCAAAAAGAAAACATTGCGGCTTTTGGGCTACTGGGAAATGCCGCTTGTTACCACAATTTCTAGATTAAAATATTTATACATTATTTATTAAACACCACCGATCCGTACGAAAAACTTTTGCTTGAAAGAATTAAACGTGATACAATGTCAAAAATTTTTTAGGAGAGTGAAAAACTTGGCAATGAATATGAGCGAAAAAATTTTAGCGCGTCACGCCAACGTTGCAAGCGTCGAAGCTGGACAGCTTGTAGTTTGTACGTTAGATTTAGTTATGGCTAACGACATCACGGGACCGCCTGCATTGAAAGAGTTTGAAAAAATTGGAAAGCCCGTCTTCAATGCGGAAAAAGTTGCGCTTATCCCCGATCACTTTCAACCTGCGAAGGATATTAAAAGCGCTGACCTTGCCAAAAGTTTACGCGAATTTTCACGCAAACATAAAATCAAGCATTACTATGACGCAGGGCGCGTTGGCATTGAACACGTTATCTTGCCTGAATTTGGTATCGTTGCGCCTGGAATGTTGACGATTGGTGCTGATTCACATACCTGCACTTACGGCGCGTTGAACGGCTTTTCAACTGGCGTTGGTACAACAGATTTAGCCGTTGGTCTTGCAACGGGTCAAGCGTGGTTCAAAGTTCCCGAAGTCATCAACGTTAAACTTACTGGCACTAAGCCGAAAAATATTTGTGGAAAGGACGTTATTTTAACGCTTATCGGCAAAATTGGCGTTGACGGCGCACTTTATAAATCACTTGAATTTAGCGGCGAAGGCGTCAAGGAACTTTCCATGACAGATAGATTTACCATTTCAAATATGGCGATTGAGGCGGGCGCGAAGGCTGGAATTTTCCCATTTGACGATAAAACTAAAGCTTACGTTGAAGGCAGAGTCACTCAACCTTATGAGCCAGTTAGCGCTGATGATGACGCAAATTATTTTTCGACCGTCGAAATAAATTTGAGTGAGTTAAAACCTGTCGTAGCCCTGCCACACCTTCCCGAAAATGTGAAAAATGTTGAAGACCTTGACGAAATTAAAATCAATCAAGTTGTCATTGGTTCATGCACGAATGGACGCCTTGAAGATTTAGAAATTGCGGCTGAAATTCTGCGCGGGAAAAAAATTCATGAAGATGTACGTTGCATAGTCATTCCAGGCAGTCAATACATTTACAAAGAGGCAATGCATCGCGGCTGGATTGACATTTTCATTGACGCAGGTTGCGTTGTAAGTACGCCGACTTGTGGACCTTGTCTTGGTGGCTACATGGGAATTTTAAGCGCGGGTGAACGTTGCGTTTCTACGACGAATAGAAATTTCATTGGTCGAATGGGTCACATTACAAGCGAAATTTATTTAGCTGGTCCATACGTGGCGGCGTCGTCTGCAATTAGCGGAGTTATTAGTTGTTAAAACTTTAGATTATTAAATTTAAATTATATAAAAAAATTTTAGGGGAGCGTTTCATAATGGAAAAGTCAAAAGTTTATTTTACAGATTTTCGCGTTAAAGTCGGGACAAGTCTTCTGACTAAGTTGAAAAATCTTTGCATTAAAGCTGGCATTAAAAACATTGACATGAATGGAAAATTCGTGGCAATTAAAATGCACTTCGGCGAACTTGGCAATTTGGCGTTCATTCGTCCGCAGTACGTCAAAGTCATTGCCGATCTTGTCAGGGAACAGGGCGGCTATCCTTTCATTACGGATTGCAACACGCTTTATCCTGGTAGCAGAAAACATGCGCTTGAACATATGGACTGCGCAAATTTCAACGGCTTTAATACGACAACTACAGGCTGTCAAATTATTATCGGCGACGGCTTACGCGGCACTGATGAAGCTGAAGTTCCTGTGAAAAATGGCGAAGTTATCAAGACGGCGAAAATTGGTCGTGCGATTATGGACGCAGATATTTTCATCAGCTTGGCGCATTTTAAAGGTCACGAAATGACAGGATTCGGCGGCGCAATAAAAAATATCGGTATGGGTTGCGGTTCACGTGCAGGAAAAATGGAGCAACATTCTTCTGGTAAAGTTGTAGTCAATGAGGAACTTTGTCGTGGTTGCCGTCGTTGTGCTAAAGAATGCGGCAGTGGCGCTATCACTTATGAAGGCGGAAAAGCTCACATTGACAAAAATATTTGCAAAGGTTGCGGACGTTGTATTGGCGCTTGTGCCTTCGACGCAATTTCAAATGAACAATGGGACGCTGGAGACATTCTCGATAGAAAAATGGCTGAATACGCGCAGGCTGTTTGTCAAGATAGACCTTGTTTCCACATCAACATGGCAATGGATATTTCGCCCAACTGCGATTGTCACGGCGAAAATGACGCGCCAATTTTGCCTAACATTGGAATGTTTGCATCATTTGACCCAGTTGCGATTGATCAAGCTTGCGTTGATATGGCGCAAAAGCAAACGCCGTTCCCAAATAGTCAGCTTGGCGAAAATCTTGCAAAACCAAATTGGGAACATCATCACGACCATTTATTGGATAGCAATCCAAATGTTCATTGGAAGGAAACTTTGGAACACGCCGAAAAAATCGGTCTTGGTACTCGTGAATACGAACTTATCACGATGAAATAAAAATACCGAAAGGAAATTTTAAATGAAAGTTGAAGGAAAAGTTTGGCGTTACGGCGACAATATCGACACGGACGTTATAATCCCCGCGCGATATTTGAACACGTTCGAGCCTGCGGAACTTGCTAAACATTGTATGGAAGATATTGACAAAAATTTTGCCGCGCAGGTTAAAGACGGTGAAATTATGGTTGGCGGAAAAAATTTTGGTTGCGGTTCAAGCCGTGAACATGCGCCAGTAGCAATTAAAGCGTCGGGAATTAAAATTGTCGTGGCGGCTAGTTTTGCAAGAATTTTTTATCGCAACGGAATTAATATTGGTCTGCCGCTGTTGGAAATTGGCGACGCCGTAGAAAAAATTCATGCTAATGACGTTTTGCGCGTCGATACTGATAACGGCACGATTGAAAATTTGACGACTGGCGACACTTTCCACGCTCACCCATTGCCGCCTTTCGTACAGGGAATTGCTAATGCTGGCGGCTTAGTAAACTATATCAAAGAACATGGAAAGTTAGATTGTTAGAAAATTTCGTATTAATGAAAAGAGGGCGTGCAAGGATGCCCGCCCGCGTAAATTTCTTTTGCGCCAAAAGAAAAGTAGTTTACTAAAAAATATAAAGTTTTAATGTAATAAAATTTGAGGTGAACTAATGAAAGCAACTGAACTTTACGCGCCGACACTTCGCGAAGTACCCGCCGAAGCTGAATTGACAAGCCATAAACTTATGCTCCGCGCAGGTTTAATCAGAAAATCTGCTGGCGGAATGTATTCATACTTACCGTTGGGCTGGCGCGTAATGAAAAAAATTTCACAAATAATTCGTGAAGAAATGGACGCTAAAGGCGGTCAAGAAGTGATGATGCCGATTACTCAACCTGCTGAAATTTGGAAAGAGTCAGGACGTTGGGCAGTGTACGGCGATGAAATGATGAGATTGAAAGATCGTCACGGTAGGGAATTTTGTTTAGGTCCAACGCATGAAGAAATGGTAACGTCACTTATTCGCGGTGAAGTCAATTCTTATAAGCAACTGCCGCTTATGCTTTACCAAATACAAAATAAATATCGCGATGAAATTCGCCCACGTTTTGGACTTATGCGTAGCCGTGAATTTGTCATGAAAGATTTATATTCCTTCGACAAAGACGTTGACGGTATGAACATTTCCTACGACAAAATGTACGACGCCTACAGTAAAATTTTCACGCGGTGCGGCTTGAAGTTCCGCGCAGTTGAGGCTGATAACGGCGCTATTGGTGGCGGTCATTCCCACGAATTTACCGTACTTGCACCAAGCGGCGAATCTTCCATTGCCTACTGTGAAAATTGCGACTACGCGGCAAGTGACGAAAAAGCCGAATTGAAAGTTATCTGCGCGGCTGTCGAAGAAATGAAAACGCTTGAAAAAGTTTCTACGCCAAATTGTCACACAATCGAAATGGTAAAAAATTTTCTCAACATACCGATTGAAAAGACGATTAAAGCCGTTGCCTTCCAAGATGACGACGGCAGATTAATTTTAGCCTTTGTACGCGGCGACCACGAAGTCAATGAAATTAAAGTTTTGAACGTGTCCAACGCTTTACATCTTCATATGGCGGAAGAATCAGCTATTAACGCAGTCGGCGGCAGTGCTGGCTTTATGTCACCTATCGGCTTGAAAGACGGAGCAACTATCATTGTCGACGCGACGGTTATGGAAATGTACAACGCCGTTGCTGGTGCTAATGAAGTCGACGCGCATTTTATCAACGTCAATCCTAAACGTGACTTCGACGCGGAAAAAATTATTGTGGCGGATATTCGTATGGTTCAAGCTGGCGATCCCTGTCCACATTGCGGAAAAAGTTTGAAGATGACGCGCGGAATTGAAGTCGGGCAAGTCTTCACGCTCGGCAATAAATACAGTAAGGCGCTTAACGTAACTTTCCTTGATGAAAATGGCAAGGAAAAATTTTTTGAAATGGGCTGTTACGGAATAGGTGTCGGTCGTACAATGGCGGCGGCGATTGAACAGAATAACGATAAAGACGGAATTATTTGGACGCGAGCCATTGCGCCTTTTGAAGTTGTTATAGCCGTCGTCAACGTGAAAGATGCCGCGCAGTTGGATTACGCTGAAAAACTTTACAGTGAATTAAAAAATTTAGGCGTCGATGTACTGCTTGACGATAGAAAGGAACGCGCTGGTGTCAAGTTCAAAGATTGTGACTTAATCGGCTATCCTATTCGCGTGACGGTCAGTCCCAAGACAGTGGAAAATAATTCTGTTGAAGTGAAAGTTCGTAAGAGCGGCGAAATTTTCAACTTCCCTCGCGCAGATTGTGTTGATGAGATTAGCAACCTTTTGAAAAATTTATAGCCATTTTGTTTAGAGGTTTAATTTATGTTTCTGAACACAAAAAAGCTTATTCAGCATATCGATTCCATTCAAAATATCGAAGAAGTTAAATTAATCTCTTCATTAAACGATGAAGGTGAACTGTTAGCGATATTTTGGGATTCCTTCGCAAAAGTTTTCTCCACACAATCTGAATTGGAACGTCAGAAATGTTTAGCCAAATGCAAAATTATAAACGACTATTTCGGTTCAAGCATACCTGTCCAAAAAGATATAAATAAATTTAACTCTCCTCATGGATTTCACGGGATTTTTATATCTCTTCAAGCCAAGATTGGAAAAAATTGCGTAATATTTCAAAACGTCACTATAGGCAGTAACACTTTGCCAAATAGCAAAAGCGGCGGCGCTCCTACTATCGGCGACAACGTTTACATCGGCGCTGGTGCGGAAATAATCGGAAACGTTAAAATTGGAAATAAAGTTCGCATCGGTGCTGGTTGTTTTGTCAACAGAGATGTTCCAGATAATTGCACGGTTATTCAAGGTGCGCCTTCGGTTATAAAAAGCGATCAACCTTTAGACAACAGATTCATTTCAATAAATGATTATCCTAAAACTTCAGATAACAATCAAGCAAATGTGAATGGTTCAACTTTATTTCGCGTAATGGATTCAGTTTCACAATCGAATTATGAAAACGCCTTCCGAATTTTATTTTGCGGCGATTTAATCTTGCTGGAAGATCAAGTTAAACGAGCTTACAAAGACGGCAAATATAACTTTGAAAATATATTTGAGTACACGCGAAAATATATTTCAGACGCTGATTTTTCAATCGGTGTATTTGAAGGATCTTGCGGTGGTACAGCTAAGCTTTATTCTCAAAGTAATTGTGACGACGGAAAATATTTGTACCTTAACTTTCCTGATGAATTTGTTGATGCCGTAAAAAATGCTGGCTTTAATCTCGTGACAAATGCCAATAATCATATTTTGGATATGGGCGTAGAAGGCGCGAAAAGAACTATTAAAATTTTGGATGAAAAAAATTTAGACCATATTGGAAGTTATTTAGACGAAGAATCAAAAAATAATCAACGTGTAAAAATTGTTAAAAGAGACGGTATAAAATTTGCCATACTCTCTTATACTTACGGCTCAAATTATCATACTACAGAACAGTTAATGTCGGAGGAATTTTCTTACCTTACTTCGATAATTCCAGATCCCAATCACGCTAATTTTAATATTGCCAAAGAATACGTTAGAAAAGATTTTGAACTGGCGAAAAGTTATAATCCAGATTTTATAATTGTTTTGCCGCATTGGGGTACGCAATTTGAAGATAATCCCAATAACTTTCAGCGTGTGTGGCGAGATATTTTTCTTGATTATGGCGCAGATATAATTTTAGGCGATCATACGCACTCCGTTCAACCAGTCAAAATTCAAGATTATAAGGGGCGTCGAACTTTTAATCTTTATTCGCCAGGCAATTATGCAAACGTCTTTCAAAAATATGACGGTGATGCAAGCGCTATGGTAGAAGTTTATATCGACCGTAAGACTAAAAAAATTTTAGGCGGCGCCATTATTCCGATGTGGACACAGTCACCTTTGGCAGGTAATTATAGAGCGCTACCAATTTATGATATTGTCACGAATGAAAAACTTGCACGGGAAATAAGCACTTATGAAATGAAACACGTCAACGACGTTTTGAAACACGTAACAAAAATTATGCTTGGTTCAGAAATTGATAAAAATTTAATTCAGCCGCGCTACTATTTCGACGAAAACGGATTTCAGCGTAAAAAATCTGAATCAATCCAAATTGACGAAAATATTATGAATGGAAAATTTTTCCAATGTTTGAAGGCGGCTAATGATGTTTGCTTTATCGGCGACTCTCTAACTCATGGCACATCCAACGGCGGCGTTTCTTGGTACGAACCACTTGAATCGCTGATAAAAGGTCAAGTAATAAATATTTCTGTCGGCGGTGCAACTACAAAAATGCTGATTCATCCAAATAATTTAAAATTCATTTCTCAAGTCAAGGCGGATCTTTTTGTAATTGCAATAGGTACAAATGATGTACGTTACCGCAATGAAAATATTTGTGCGATGACGGAAGAAGAATATATTCGTAGCCTTCAAATTTTGCGGACGTCAATTTCAATGAATCAGCCCAACGCAAAATTTGTTTTCATAGCGCCTTGGACTTCAACTGACGGCGACAAAAATAGTGCGCTCCCTTATCAACTCAAAATGACAATGAATGAAAAGTACACTCAAGCTTTAAAATTTTTCTGCAATATAAATCGTGATACTTTCATCAATGCTAATCCCTACATAAAAAAAGTTTTGAATAACTATCCGCATTCAGAATATCTTGTAGATTTTATTCATCCGAATGCTACCAAAGGCGTGCAGATGTATTCTAAAGCCGTGTTAAATTTTAAGGGATAAAAAATTTTTTGACAAATAATTTAAGCGGCAGGATAAATTATCAGCTTGACGAATTTAAATTAAAAGTTGAAAAAATTTCTGAATATTTTGGGAGGGGTACTGATGGCGAAAAAATATTACAATACGAAAATTGTAGGCGTTGGCGGAGATGTGCCGAAGTTTTTAAATGTCGTGAAAATGATGGTGCTGTTTGATGATTCAATGGTTTTGCCTGAACTTCGCGAATTTTCCGTACTGCACAGCGGCAACCAGCTTGACGGCGTAATTAAGCCTGGCGATATTCTCAAAGTTGCTGACAGTGAATTTAAAATTATCAAAGTTGGTGGCGAAGTCCACAGCAACATTAAGACGTTGGGTCATATCATCATCAAATTTGACGGCGGCGCTGGCGAACTTATGGAAGGTAGCGTTCACGTCGAAGATAAACCCATTCCGACAATTCGCATTGGTGACGAAATTTCCGTGAGTGAAGCTGATTCAGCGGCGCTTAAAGGTAAGACGGCGGCTATTATCGGTGACGGCGAATTAGCGCAAGCTGTCAAAGATATTCTTCTTGATAGCGGCGCGGCGATTGCTGGCGAAGACGAAGCAGACATTGTCGTTAAAGTAAAATAAATTTCTACGTCGATTAATCCCATAAAAAAAATTCCTCTTGTCTAGTAAATCTAGCGGAGGAGTTTTTTTTAATTAGGAATGCGTAATGCTTAATGAGCTAGTAGCTAGTAGCCTGTAGCTGGTAGGATTTTTACACGCTACAGGCTACTAGCTACTAGGGTGTGTTCACACTATTGCAATAACCAGTATTAAGTGGTAAAATAAACTTATGAAACTTACACAAGAACAATACGAAAAAATCTCAAAATATT